>JAEEVG010000015.1 GCA_016290835.1 Bacteroidales bacterium
ATCAGCCTGTTCCAGGCATTGACCGGGAAATGTCGCCCTTTGTCATAGACCCAGGAGCGGATTGCCCGGTTCGTGGTCAGTTGCACAGGAAGTTTCATTCCACGAAGTTCCCAGGGATAGGGTCGGGATGCCGGAACCGTCCGGGCACGGCCCTGGACCATCTGTACCCCGGGATCGGAAAGGGCCGCCTGCATCAAGGACCCGATGGCATCAGGCGGAAGTTCATCGTCCCCGTCCAGATAGAAGACGTATTCGCTGGAAGACTGCTGCGTCCCGGTGTTCCGGGCCGCAGAAAGGCCCCGGTTAACGGGATGGCGGAGCAGCAAAAAAGAAATTGGCCCGCCATACGGGCGGACCAGGGATTCGCAAAGATCAAAACTGCCGTCGGTCGAACCGTCATCGACGATGATGCACTCGAGATCCGTCCAGTTCTGGACCATGACAGAACGGAGGCAGGCTTCTACATAGGGCGCGACCTGATAAACCGGGACGATAATGGAAACTTTCGGCATAACTTACTTGTCCGGCTGCTGAACGGCTTGCAAATAGTGGCAGGCCGCCAGCCGCTCCGTCATTCCGGCGGCCGTACGCCGGGCATTCCGGGAGATACTGCTCAGTTCTTCCGGCGTCATATTCCTGATTCTGCGGATGATACCCGCCAACTCGTCCGTATCGCCGGCCTTGCACAAGAAGCCGTTTTCGCCGTCGGTGATAATCCCGTCGAAGCCCTCGTCCCGCGAAGCGACCGTGATACAACCCCGGGCCATGGCCTCCAGATAAACCATCCCGAATGTCTCCCGGCTCGAAATCATCACGAAAACCTGACTCTCATCCAGGGCCTGCACCACTTCGTCGCGAGGGAGCCAGCCAGTGAAGAATACCCGGTCCAGGATGCCAGCCCGTTTTGCTTCACGCCGGATAGAAGGCAGTTGATAACCGGTACCCACATAAGTTAAACTGAAATCCTCCGCCCCGAAGACCTTCCCCAGCGCCCGTACCAAGCTGACAGAGTGTTTTCGTTCGATCAGCGTCCCGACATACACAAAGCGCGACACCCGGTCGAACGATTTATCGCCGGCGCTGTCCACATATCCGTCCGGCACCCCGGAATAACAAATAAACGAAGGCCTGTCTGTCCGGACCTTGTTCTCGAAATGCCGGCGGATGGCTTCGGATCTGAAGCCGACTACATCGACACCCTTGAGGACGCTCTGTCCCTTTTTCCGGATCGATGACGGTCCGAATACATCCACACCGTGGACGACATAAGTGCATCGGGCCGGGAAGACCTCCCGCACACCCTGCATCACCCGAACGCAAGGATCCAGCCAATGAGCCATTATATAGTCCGGGGCAAATCCCTCGCGTTTCAGGTAATCCACGATACCCTCGACAAGCTCCGCGATCGTCCGGGTCGATGGTAATGAACGCGGTATCAGGCGTCTGTACGGAAGGCGGAGCACCCGCACCCCTTCCAGCTCATATTCCAAACCCGGATAGGAACGCGTCCGGACGTTCGCCCCCATACAAAAGGAGACAGCTGTTGAAAACCGTTTCGCCACTTTCAGATAGAGTTCGGGAGGATTCGCTGCCAGATGGGCCACCCGCACCTCGTGGCCCATTTTAACCCATTCGCGGGTAAAATAATGAACCACGGAAGTACCCGTCAACAGGGTGTCCGCTGCGGGATAGATGGCTGAAAGGACCAGAATCTTCATTCGCCCTGCTCAGAGAATCGCCCCCTTGATCGTATCTACGATGTACCTCGCCTCTTCATCCGAGACGCAGGGGCCTGAGGGCAAGCACATACCCTGTTTGAACAGAAGCTCGCTGATGCCGTTGACATAAGCCGGAGCATCCTTGTAAACCGGCTGCTTGTGCATCGGTTTCCAAAGCGGCCGGGCCTCGACCTGGGCTTGGTCCAGGATGACGCGCAGCGCTTCGACATTGTCATTGGGCTCACAATCGGTGTGGGCGTTATCCACGGCATGTACCACGCCGGCCGCCCCGCCGACCGCTCCGGTCACAACGGTCTTGTAGGCGTTTTCCTGTCCCCGGATGCGCAGGTCCGGGTCGAGGGTGATGGTGTTCAGCCAGAAATTGCTGTCGCAGCGTTCGTCCGGATTGCCGTGCAGATGGATGCCAGGTACGTCCGCAAGGAGCTGCCTGTACAGTTCATACATATGCTTGTGGTGTGCGATGTGCGCATCCAGGACCGTCATCTGCCCGCGGCCGATGCCAGCGCAGATGTTCGAGAGGCGGTAGTTGTAGCCGACGGCTTCGTGGTGGTAATAGGGATAAGCCTCGCGGGCCTGGGTGGCATACCACATGATTCTCTGTTTCGATTCGGCGTCCGGGCAAATGAGTGCCCCGCCGCCGGAGGTCGTGATCATCTTGTTGCCGTTGAACGACAGGACGCCCCATTCTCCGAACGTGCCGAGCACCCGGCCGTCGAAGCGGCTGCCGAAACCCTCCGCAGCATCCTCGATTACAGGAATGTCGTAGCGTACACCGATTTGGAGAATCTCATCAATCTGATAGGGCATACCGTAGAGAGCCACGGGCACGATCGCTTTCGGCTTACGGCCGGTCCGGGCGATACGGTCACGGATAGCCTCTTCCAGCAAAGCGGGGTCCATGTTCCAACTACCCGGTTCGCTATCTACGAATACGGGTGTGGCTCCCAGGTAGGTCACGGGGTGAGAGCTTGCGCAGAAGGTAAAACTCTGCACCACCACCTCATCGCCCGGCCCCACACCGCATGCAAGCAGCGCAAGATGCACCGCCGCCGTCCCGGAACATAACGCCACCACATCCTTCCCTTCGCCGACGAAGGCTTCCAAATCCGCCTCGAACGCATTCACATTCGGTCCCAAGGGCACGACCCAGTTGGTATCGAAAGCCTCCTGAATATACTTTTGCTCCAGTCCTGCCTCGCTCATATGTGCCAAGCAAAGATAAATCCGTTTTCTCATATCGTGCTTTTCGTTTTTCTCAGTTCATGGCCGGGGTAAAGTTCCCGGCCTTCCGCCATTTTCAGAATGCGTGACAGGGAGTCGGCCGCCAACACCTTGTCGCCCCCCGGCAGGGTCGTAACGACTTTCTCTCCAGGGATAAAGGCATCACCTGTAAAGAGACGCTCCCCCACCCGGAAAGTCAGGCAGGAAGGATGGTGGCCCGGTGTCTCGAACACTTCGGCCTCCACTCCGGGAAACAGGGGAATCCGCCCACCTTCTCCCACCACGACGAGATTCTCTCCCGTGATGGTAATGGGATCTTCGTGGTAGCGGGACATGTTACTCTTCGGGGAAGCGAGCGCCGCCACACCGGCTATATTGGTAAAAATCCGGCAGTCCGGCCAGCGCGCCAGCAGGGTGGGAAGCCCGTAAATATGGTCGTAATGCGCGTGGGTCAGCAGGACACCCTGCACGGCAACGTCCCGTCCGGTCTGAGCAAGCAAGCGTTCCCAGCAGCCGCAATCGACCAGCCAGGCAGCCTCACCAGGCAGCCCGAGCAGATAGGTCCGGGACGAGAACACCCGGTTTTCCACCCAGGAAAGCGTCATCTGCCCAATTTCAGTTTAAGCCACAACATCCTCAGCACCAGCGCGGCGAAGGATTCACCGGGATAGACCAATTTATATTTCCAGCGGTTCCGCAATAACACCTGCGCTTCCCGCAGGTAATAGCGCAGCGACCCTTTGCGGAAAGGATCCGCGCTGTGGCCCGAGAACAGATCCTCCCAGACCTTTTCGGCAAGCGGCCCGCCGGCGGGCTCCAGGGGAAGGGGCAGGTCCAGCCCCAGTTTCTCCCGGATGATCCAGCAGACGATACGGGCGAATGACATCATCCCGGAGGCTTCGTAAAGCCTTGTCACCTCCTCCCAGTCGATCTTGTCCCCATCGTCCCGGAGCAACAGGACCCAGTCGTAGAGCTGGCGAAGTTCCGTCTCCGAGGCGGCGAAATGCGCGGACATATGCCGCATCAAGAAGACCGCCTCCATCGTGGGAGACATCCGATACACATTCGGCAGCGGCTCCTTTCCGGGAATCGTGAACGGGATGCGCGCAGCGGGGGCCATCGCCGTGAGGGCGTCATTCAGGACCCGGTTGGACTGATGGTTCTCCAGGTCCACGAAATCATAGTGGTTCTCCAGCAGCACCCCGCCGAGGCTGGCCTGGGTGTGATGGTGATAATACTCCTTGCTCGCAATCCCCTTGGCGGCCAACAATTCCGCTCCGCGGGCGGATTCCCCGAAAAGATAAAAATCGATGTCCCCGAAGAAACGCAATTCCGGCGCGGGATAGCGGACCGACAAAGTCGCGCCCTTGAGCAGCATCAAATCGAGCCCGCCTTCTCCCACCAGCCTCGCCAGGCGTTCCAGCACATCGAAGCGATGACGCACATCCTCGCGCGTATGCTCCGTGACCAGATAGGCGCGGACCACATCCGGTCCCGTCGGGATCTGCGCCTCGGGAAGAGCATCCATCCAGGATACGACCAACGGAATCATCCGTTGTTTAATGGACAGCTTCAGCACCGCTGCCCAGGCAGCATCATCCACCGGCAGTTCGGCCTCCCGGACCACCGGAAGGCCGAATGCGCGATTCAACACGCCGACGAGACAATCAATAACGCCCGGAGTCATTTCTTCTTTGCAGGAACCGCCGTGTTGAATTTGCAGTTGACGAACTTGTTGGAGGCTTTCTTCGCTCCATTGACAGTCGACTGTTCAAGTTTGCCGAATTCGCAGTTATAGAACTCCATGTGCGTAGAATTCAGAATCCTGGACTTCTCCACTTGATCGTTCAAGAAAGGAATGTAGCAATTCTCGAAGCGCATCCAGCGCGTTGTCGTGAATTTCAGCGGAGCGGTGAAAACGCAGTTCCGAACGGTCGTGGCTATTTTCCCGTATCTCGATTTGTTATTGTTGTAAGAAGCGATGTCAAAATAATTGTCCTTGAACGTACAATTCTCCATCAACACATTTTCATTGCCTATCTCCGGATAATTATCCAGCCCGTCGGGTTCGAAGTCTATTCCACAGCGGGGCTTCGTCCCTTTGACCGCTTTGGTTCCGCAGCCCTCGAAATGGCAGTTCCGGATCACGACATTCCGGGCGCCGACAGCAACGCCGTTACGGCGGGCCCGCAAGATTTTGACATTGTCAAGCAAAAGATCCGAAGCCACCCGTGTACCGGACTCACCGGGGAGATATGATCCCATATAAATAATGGCATCTCCGAAGGCATCCGTCAATGTCACATCCTTGAATGTGAAGTTTTTACATTTGAAGCATCGGAAGATGAAACCCCATTCTCCATAATAAGACTTCCCGGCATAAGGAGCGTTATAAAGATGTCTGTCGTTATCTCCCGATATGGTGCCCGATCCATCTACGATGATATTTTCCTTCCCGTTCTCCCAGAAAATGAAATAGGCGCCCAGATTGGTCGGAAGCATTTTGAGGGTATTGTTCACTGTCAAATGTGTATTTGACGGGATCGTAAATATCCTGAGACTCTTGTATTTATCTTGATAAACCTCAGCATAGTTGCGTTTTTCCTTGCCGTTCTTCTTCGAGATGGAGAATAGATTCCCGATATCCGGACGCCCCTTGTACGGCAGCTCAAAATAATAGATCCGATCCTCTTCGAAGATGATGTGGCAGGGGGTCTGGTCGTCCGAAAAGGCGAGCAGATTGGCGATGATCTTGTTGGACACGAACTCCGGGGAAGGATCGAACGCGAACCAACCGTCGTGTACTTCCGGCACGTCCCAACGACCGGAAATGGTCAGCTCCGTCCCGAAAGCAGGTTTCGTTTGTCTGATCTGTATACCGGAATGATTCCCGACGATCGTGCCCTTGTCCAGGGAACCGCCGGCAAACACCAGAGTCTTGCCCGCGGGAAGCGTCAGGGTCTTGTCCTCCAAGGTATAATCCCGCCTGACAACGAAAGAATTACCGCCCCTGTCCAGCATCTCCTGGGTCAATACATCCGGGAGGGGTCCAGCGGACATGGCGAGGACGGATAAAAAAGGGATTAAAGAGAAAAACAGTCGTCTCATATTGATTCCGGGCGTTAATTGTATCCATTAAATGGTTCCGTTGTCGCCTGCCCCTCCTCGGAGATGCCTTCCCGCTTGAAGACTTTCAAAATCGTCATGCAGAAAATCTTCACATCAAGCCAGAAAGTCAAGTGATCCACATAATAAATATCATATTCCAGGCGCTTGGTGAAAGAGATCGCATTGCGCCCGTGCACCTGTGCCCAGCCGGAGATGCCGGGGCGGACCTCGTGGCGGCGCATCTGCTCGGGCGAGTAAAGAGGCAGATACTCCACCTTCCAAGGCCTGGGGCCGATGAAAGCCATATCACCCTTCAGGATATTGATCAGCTGGGGCAGTTCGTCGATCGACAAGCTGCGGACGACTTTGCCCACCCGCGTCAGGCGCTGTGCGTCAGGGAGCAGGTTTCCCTCGGCATCCCGCTCGTCGGTCATCGTCTTGAATTTGATAACCTTGTAAATCTTCGCATCCTTGCCGGGCCTTTCCTGGGTAAAAAAGGCGCCCGCTCCCTTGTTGGCGAAATGCAGGAACACCATCACAATCAAGATCAGCCAACCCAGGAGAAGAAGCCCCAGGAATGCTCCGAGAAAACTAAGTACGCGCTTGAAGAAATGTTTATACATACGCCTTTTCCCTTACTTGACGGGGGTTCCGCGTTCTACAAGCTGCCCCTTGTCGCTGATGATGGTGCCGGTGCGGACGATGCGCGCCGGGTTACCGGCCACGATGCAATGGTCCGGAATCGACTTCGTCACAACGCTACCCCCGCCCACATACACGTGATTACCGATCGTCACCCCGGGCATGATCATCGCCCGGCCGCCGATCACGCAATTGCTGCCGATGCGGGTATCGCACCACATCGAACAACCCTCCAGCGCCCCGCGGGAATAGTCATGGGCGATGATAAGCGCTTCCAACAGCACGCGGGTATTGTCGCCGATATGCACACCTTTCGGATGGGCACGGTCCAGGATGGCGGATCTGGATATATTGCAGTTCTTGCCGATTTCGCAACCCCTCATCCGATGATAGGCGGAAACCATCCCCTTGGTTATGTGCGACAGCCACTGCCGCAAAGAGCGTTTTTCCATATACATTTATTATCTTTTTAAACTTCTATTACCCTGGCTGGGTTACCATATACGGTTGTATGCGGCTTCACTTTCCGGATGACGAAACTCAGGGCGCCCACCCGGGCGCCTGTACCCACAGTCACGCCGTGGTTTATTACCGCAGAAGTATGGATGTCTACATCATCCTCCAGTACGATGCCGCCCACACAGGTCACATGCGTGTCAATCCGGTTCCAACTGCCGATCCGAGCGTCGTGTCCGATGACCGTATAGGCCTGGATCATATTGTAGTCCCCGATGACGGCGTCATTGCCGATCACCGTGCAGGCGCCGATGAAATTACCCTTGCCCAGCCGGGCATTCTGATAGATGCGGGCCGTCTTGTGGATGAGTTCGATAAAAACTCCTCCCCTGGCGATGATTCCTTCCATGCAAGTCCGCCGCGCCGTCCCGCCGATCGAGGACACGAACACATCGTCCGGCTGCGGCCGGTAGTCCCGGATGGTCCCGAGTATGGGCGGATAGCCTGCGAACCCATCCAAGGCCTGCAGATTGTCGTCGATAAAGCCTTTGACGACAAATTCCTCACCAAATCCCCGGCTCTCCAGGGCATTGCTGTAGAAAGTGCGGCCCATTCCGCCAGCACCGATGATGATGAGCTGTTTCATCTTTTCTTCGCTTTTATCGCTTCTTCGAAAACCTTCTCAAGCTGTTTGGCAATGACCTCTCCGGAGAAGCGGGAGTAGATATAATCGCGGATCTCTTCCGGATTGAATGCTAGAATTCCCTGCTCCATCCGGTTCATGGCGGCAGTGAGTCCATCGACATCGTCCACATCCACCATCAGCCCGCACTTTTCATTCATAAACGATTCCGGCCCTCCGCACCTGGTAGCAATGACAGGCAGTCCCATCGCCATGGCCTCGACATAGGAAACGCCAAAGGTCTCCGAACGAGAAGGCAGCACATAGGCATTCGCCCAAACCATGATTTCAACTATTTCCGGGCGGGACAACAATCCCTTCCATTCCACGCGATGCCGGATGCCAAGCTCCCCGCAAAGCATTTCCAACTGCTCCCGGAGGGGGCCTGCCCCGACAATGACCAGTTCGGCTTCCGGATCCGCCGTCCGCGCGAAAGCTTTGAGCAGGACATCAAAACCTTTTACCTCCAGCAGGCTCCCGACCGCAAGGAAACGGAACGGCCCTACCGGCTTTTCTTTCTTGAGCGGAGCCTGGAAGAATACCTCATCGACCATATCGTGAAGGACCTGCGAGTTCATCCCGAAATTCTGCCGTATCAAGGCTTGCAGGCTTGCAGAGACAGACAAAAGCACATCGACCTGTCCATAGGCCCGCAAGCCCCGTTGCCGCATCTCCCCGGCAGAACCCGACTCCGAGACACGACTCCAATGCTCAATTCCGACGACCGGAATGCCGGGATGCTTTTTCCGGATACGCCGGAGCGAATCCATGGAGAAAAGGTAATGGGCGACGATGATATCCGGAAGTCCCTGTTCCGACACAATCCGGTGGAAGAGTTTCTCCATCATCCGTGCGCGGACTGCGGAAATCAAACGCCAGGTGCCCAGCAATTTGAGCGGGAACAGATAAAAGAGGTATGTCTGGATGGGGCCGGCCGCCTCATGCGTAATCCCCCGTTTCCGCCGATAGTGACGGAAACGGCCGTCCAGGGCGGCCACGGTCACCCGATGGTCCCGTCGGGACAGGGCCCGGGCCTGGTCGAGTTCGAAGCAGCCCCATTGCGGATCCTCACATGAAGGTATCCCGTGTGAAATGATCAAGATATTCATACAAATGCGGTCTTGAGACGCGGTGTCGATGCAAACACGCCCAGACAGGCAAAGAAGAGCCAGATGAATGTCGGGGAAGTATAGACGCTGTTAATGATCGAATACAAGGGGAAGGCGAACAAGGAGGCGAATAATACCATTCTACGCGGGACATCCTTCTCCTTACGGGCCGCCCGGAACAAGATCAACAACAACGCTACAAAGCAAAAGAAAAAGATGACTCCCCCCTCCAGCAACAACTCGAACAGCAGATTATGCGAATAGGTCAAATCCGTCGTATTGCCCGGGAACGTCGTCAGCACGGGTATCATGCTTCCGAAGCCCTGCCCGAATCCCCAGGACTGCGCAAATAGTTGCAACGAACTTCCCCACAACACCATCCGGGTACTGTCCCTGAAAACATCTTTTCCCGCTGTCCTGGTGATGATGGCTTCCAGCAGGAATCCGCCCAGAACCACCATCATGATGGCTAGCAGTATGATGAGCAGAAGCACATTGCGCTTCATACGCTTGTTCTTCCCCTTGGATGCACAGAGCATGAAGACGCCCACCATGACAACCATGCTCAAAATGGCTCCGCGGGAAGCGTTCAACAAGACAATCGAGACCATCAGCAAGAGAATGCCCCACAAAGCCAGGCGCCGCCTCTTCCTGCCCTCCATCAATAACCGATACAACAGAAACGGCAGGCAGAAGACGATGAATAGGCTATAGGTGTTGTAATTGTGGAAAGTGACCGCTGCGCGGTGACCACCGGCAGATTCAATCAGGTCTTCATGTGCCATTACGGCCAGGTGATGATCCGTCGTCATCTCAAAAACCGCGACTGCCGCTGTCAACAAGAAGGCTCCCACCCAACCCTTCGCAATGGAATCGAAAGGCAGGTTCGCTTTCTGGGAGAAGACAATGATCTCCAGGCACATGACCATGTGTATGAGTGCGCGCACCAGTAACATAAAACAGTGCTTGAAATCCGGCACCCAGAGCATGGACAGGGAGGCATACGCAAACAGGAAAACAAAAACGACCAGAACATTCTGATTGCGGGCCTGACGGAAACAAGAAGCGGCCTGAAGCAGCCACGGGAGAAACAGAATCGTAAGGAGAATGATCGGCTGGACAAAGTAAGGCAGAATGTATCCGAAGACAGAACTCAGTATCAACAGTACGATCATATAATCGTACATATTTGCTCTTCTTCCAATTTCTGCTTTCATACGTCCGTATCGTACTCAAGATTCTCCCAGAATGGCCCGGATGACATTCTCGCAGGCGGAGCAACCGCCGGGCGGGATCAGGTGGGACCGAAAATAGGCTTCCCGTGCCTCCGCCTTCGGGTCCTCACCCGCGATGACGCGCCGGATGAATGCCTCGATCTCTTCGCCCGTCCGGCCCAACTCATGCATTTCGAGGGCCTGACGTGTCTGCAAATTGGCGTCTGGACCCAGGACCTCTCCCGAGGCGAGATACATGACCGGCTTGTGCGTATAGAGATATTCCAGCATAAAAGAGCCGCTGTCATGGATCATCGCATCGGAGTACTGGAACAAGCCCATATACTCGCCATTCTCGCACTGGCCGTTCTCCAGATCGCTCCACGCTTCATAATAGGCGGCGGTCCGCTCCGATCCCCACATTTTTTCCAACTTCGGTCTCAGGAGCGGATGGGGTTTGAAGACCCACTGCGTCCGGTCGTAATATTTCCGGGCCATCTCCAACATGAAATCGCCGAACTGCAAAAACGTCGACCGATGGACCATTTCGTGACCGATTGTATGGTGCGGGGCATAAATAATCCGCTTCCGGGAAGGAAGCGGTTTCCAAGGATCGCGATAGCAGCTTTTATCCTTCATCAAGTCATCCATCACCGTCAACCCGGTCACGATCGTATTCCTGCCGCCATTGTCCATGATGGCTTTCATCTCCTCCTGCTCGGTCTCATTCTCCACGTAAACCTGCCAGGCATAGTTATGGAAAAAGGTATTCTGATTGAAATCCCGGGTCGTGTTCCGGAAGCAATAACTCATATAGCAGAACAACGATTTCAGATTCCTGCGGAAGAACAGGGATTTGTCTATGCACCAACTATAGGGCTTCTGATAGAATATGATATCCGGGTGGAAGCGTGCCGCGATGGTCTCGCCTTCTTTCAAGCAGCAGAAAGCATAGCCTTTCTGCTCCAGATAACGTACAACATTATGGATCTCCTCTTGGTTCTCTTTCGAAGGGACGGCCAGTAATTCAGGGAGGAAACGCGGGTGCTCCCTCATCCGATTATACAGCCCTTCCGTCTTCCAGGAAGCCAGTTCGAAAACCACGAACAACACCTGGATTTGCTCTTTCTGACGCATCTGCCGAACCAATCGCGGTATCGTGCGACGCGTGTAGAACAAGCGCTCCGGGGTGAGGACGACTTTCTTGCCCTCATGCAAAAAACGGATGATGGCCTGCCGGTTTGTCATTTTACGATCCTTCTCAAGAAACGCTTGAGTATCAAGCTCCTCCAGATTCTTTCCAACGCATGCTCCGGCTCCGGGTCCTTTTCATCGCGCACGAAATGGATATCCGAAGATGCCAGCAATTGACGACATTCCTTGGTGGACAGGAATCCCTGATACCAGTCATCCTGGCAAACCCGTTCATTGACAAAAACGGCTTTGGATCCCTCCGGAATATCCGTTCGCAAATCCTGGCTGTCCTCCCCGATAAGATAATTCACCATCAAAGCGGGAAGATTGACACCCATCCGGGTGACCGCATAACCGGATCCACCGAAACGGAGATTCATCTCGCTGAAATAATAATAACCCTCGCTCAAGAAAAAATCGATGTCGAAAACGCCCACGTAACCGACGGCCAGGACAAATGCCCTGAATTGGTCAATCAGCGCCTCGAAACCCTCGGGAGAACTGACCTGTCCCTGCATGGCCAGGCCGAAATGGCTCTCAGACGGTCTCAGGAAGCGGATAATGCCGGGAATGACGACCGTCTGCCCGTCCGAAAATCCCAACACAGCAAATTCTTCTTCAATCTGTTTGAAGTCCTCCACCAGCACCTTGCTCGCCCCCATACTCCCCAAGTGCTCGATGACCGAGCGGAGTTCAGCCTCCTTGTCGCATCGGCGCATATATTTGTCCCCTTTAAGGGTGATCAGCGGCTTCGGGAAACAAGGGTAGCGGACATCGGAGGGCAGCGTGTACGCCCCTTCGGAAATCGTCACGATCCGGGACCTCGCGACATTCATCCCCAGCGACCTGGCCAGATCTTTCTGCAAGCCCTTGTCCATCCAGCGATAGACTTCGCCTTGCTTATTGCGGATATTCGGGAAGACAAAAGAATCCTTCAGGATGTCTTGATTCCGGTCGATAACCGAAGCGGAGAAATCGCTGTCCGGGAAAATGACCGTCTTCTGCGTTTCGTGGACACATCGCTCGAGCAGCAGACGAATCAGGCCTTTCTCATCTTTTTTGGGGCAGTAATAGAACTCATCGACATATTTGCTATAGCAATCGACCGGTCTGGTCATGTCCATCTTACCCGCCCGCTTCCGGCCCGTCAATACGATCACGATGACATAACAGCCGATTTCTGCGACAGAACGGATCACGCCCAGCCGGGACGTATACCCGTGACCGATGACAACTACACGCTTTTGCATCATAAGTTCTAATGCTTTTTGTATTCCCGGAGCATCGTCGAGGAGATGCCCTCCGTCCTGGGGAGGACGACGACCTCTTTACCCGCCTGCTCAGACCACGCCACGGCCCTTTGGAAACCGGCATGTACCTGGTCGGGGCCCTTGGCGAAGACATCGAAGTCGATGTTCCGGATGTCGTCATCGACATCCTTATAGACCACGACTTCATCCACATACTTGATCGCGCCGACCATAAAGACACGCTCCTGGGTATTGTACACCATTCGGGTATCCGGCTTATACTTCAGGATGAAATCGCTGTCCTGAACGGCGACGATCAGATAATCACCTAGTTCCTTGGCCCGTTTAAATAACAGGATATGTCCGATATGAAGCATGTCGAACACGCCGAAAGTCACAATTTTCTTCATGGGCGCACCTTTTTATTTCTTTCTCTCGAAAATGGTCCTTTTCTCAATTTTCCGGAATTGTTCGCGTATCCCTTGCCGAGATGCTATCTGCCAGATAATCAACGGGGTATGATTGCCTTCTACCAGCACCCAGCCATCTTTGGTCAAAGCCAGATCCCAGCCGACGAAGGTAGCCTCCGGCAAGGCCGATGCCGCTTGCCGGGCCATCTCGCAAGCTTTCTTCCACTGAGGGATGCAATAGCCGGACAACGCCTTGTGCGAATCAGGATGCTCCGTGAATATATGCCGCTTTTCATCTGCCGCACCGATAATGTCACCGGTGAGAGGGTCGATGGCAGCGAAAATTCCGCCGGACCCGGCATTATCGACAAAGCTGCCGGCGTGTCCCATCCGTAAGCAAGGCCACAACACTTCCACTTCGCCATCGCCAAAATTCACCGTGTTGATGCGCAAGGTATTCACCGATGAGGTATTGAATGCGGCCAGCGCTTCATCCTGCACGATCAAGGCTTCAAGTACGCCACCGCCACTGCTGGTCAGCAACTCCTTGATTGCATCCAAATCCTCATACACACCGACGCCCCGGCCACGATTCATCCGCTGTGGCTTTACGACGATTTGCTTGTGGCCGAGCGCGGCGAAATCCGAGATCTTTTCCATCACTCCGCCCGAGGCGATATCCGCTGCCGAAATATATGCGACATCTCGCTGGTAGAGGTCTGAGAAACGCTGATAAGCGCGGTACTTGTCTCCCAATATTCTACCCGCAGCGGGGCTATTGACGGTCTCGTAATACAAAGAACATTCATGAAAGGATACCCGGGAGCGTATTTCTTTGAAACTCATCTTGTCGCACTGGAGACGATAGAAGTCTTTGGCCCCCATCCCAAACAGGAGCCAAGCCACCAACGACCGCCGCCGAGCAACAGGATCGGAGGGGAACATAGCACGGAAAGACCGGCGCCTCTTGGGATTCTTTATATAATGAAAAAGCCGGAAGGCGATTGTCTTCTTCAGTCTATATGTAAGCCTTTTCATTTCAGATTCCGAATCGTTTCTTTCCCTGGATATTGAAACGGACAAGCGTGTAGTATTTAGAGAACAGGAAACGCAGACGGCAGTACCACATCGGGAACGGATTCCCGCCCAGCCACTTGACGAATATGACGGAGTAGTGTCCCGGGAAAGAACGATAGGCCACTTCTACAAAGCCGTTGCGGAGCGCATTCTCCCGGACGATCGTATTCCCGAGCGGGGTATCTGCCTGCATCATCTCTGCACCGACCTCCCGGACATATTCATCCCGGAGCTGGTTCATCTCTTCCCGGATGCCGATTCCCTGGTATCGGGGCAGCAAAGCGGAGAACATGCTATGAGCGACCAGTTTGCCTTTGTCATACCAATGGCGGCCGCGATAAAAACCCACGGACGTCGTACCGATCAGTTTTCCCGAAGCCAGCGCGACGAAACACCGCCCATCCGGTCCGACCCTGCGTTCCAACTCATCAGCGGGAAGTTGGGTGGACTTCATCACGATGTTCCGGGCGATATTTTTCTGATGCGCATCCACCAACAAGTTATGAATCTCCTCCCACGTAACTTGTTCCGGCTTTTGCATCACCTCGATTCTCTCCATACCCTAACACTAAGTTTCACTCCTTACCTTCCTTATTATGACCCTCGACTTCAGTTTTTCCTTGCAAATTGATCTGAATAGAAAATGCATCATCATAGAACCGCTGTGAATCAACACGAAGCGACTTGGGGAATTTGCTGATCACCGCGGCCGGATTTCCGGCAACGATACAATTGGCAGGTACCGGATGTGTAACCACCGAACCTGCGGAAATGATGGAATTCTCTCCGATGCTCTTCACGTTGGGCATGATGATAGCATGAGAACCGATCACAACATTATCGGCAATGGTCAACGGCGTGTTATGAGCCCGATTGGAGAAAGGGATCAGATCTCCATCCGCATAAGTTCCGAACGAGTCATGGTTATGGGTCAGTATCTTGACACCCTCTGATATTTTCACCAGGTTCCCGATGGTCAAATCTCCCGTGATATCGACATCCACATTCCGGGCAAAAAGGCAGTCACTGCCGATGGATAATTTCCCGATCCTTCGATGCTCAAATATAAACATCACACCATACTGCACATGGCAGCGATCTCCCATATGATAACGTTTGGTATAGGCGCGTCTCCGTCTACTTTTCCACTTGGCATTCTTTTGATAGCGAATATCAGCATATTTGATGAGGAACTGCCAATTCTTATCCCGTTTCTTGACATAATCAACCTTATCCTGGAGCAGTTTCTTCACCATTTCTTTATTATCCCCAGTCAGGGCATAAACGCCGTACTTGACATAGTCAGGACCCGTCAGATTGTAGCGGATACATAATCCTATCATCTCCCCGTAGAGTGAGAAAAAAGAACGGTCCGTCTTGTCTTTAACTCTGTTGACCAATTCCGGTCCTCGGACAATGGCCTGTAAAATGTTGTGGATATTCATAAAAGGGTTTAAAGTTTTGAGACCGGGAGGACTGTCATCGTCTGCGTCCGCAGCACCATCGTCCCCCAGGTCAGACCGAGGCCGAAGGAGGAGCAAAGCAGGGTCAGCGGACGGCTCCGGAGTTCCTCCGCAAGGTTCCAACTCATCAGCATCGGGATGGACGCACCGCCCAGGTTACCGAACTCCTGCAAGTCATAGGGTACCTTCTCCAGCGGAAGCTTGAGTTTCTTGACAATCCGGTCCACAATCAGCTTATTCGCCTGGTGGATCAGAAAATAATCCACATTATCCGGAGTCAGTTCATAGGTCTCCATCAGTTTCTTAATACTGATGGGCGGTCGGGAGATGGCAAAGGAAAAGACATCCATCCCATTGATCAGGGTATCCTTCGGCGCACGGATGATGCCGTTACCGAAGTCCTCCTCGACGAAGGATTCGGCCGTAATCGGATGTCGGAAGCCCCCGTGGGGCGTGATCAGGGCCTCGTAGCCGGAGCCAAGGGTATTGAACTCGATTACGATGGGATCGGCGGCGGGGTCATACTCCAGAGCCATCGCCGTGCCGCTGTCGCCGAAGAGTGGCACGCGGCTCTTGTCCTTCATTGAACCCATCCGGAGCGCGGTGTCCCCTACCAGCAGCAGAGCACGCCTTACGCTCCCGGCGCTGAGCAGATTGCCCGCCACATTGATGGCATACATACTGCCGCAACAGCCCATCGGGATGTCCAGCACAAAAGTGCTGGTCGGAAGTCCGAGCCGGTGCTGGAGGATGCCGGCGGTAGGCGGGGTCTTGTAGTCCCCCGTCACAGAACCGAACACCAGCACGTCAATACTCTCCCGCTCCCAGCCCAGGGCGGCGAGGAGCCGCTCGGCGGCATCGAAGCACAGGTCGGAAGTACAAAGCTCCTCCGGACCGATATAACGGTTCTTGATACCGACGGTCCTGTCAAAAGTCTCAGCTTCTTCCGGCGTGAAGATATCGAAATCCGCCGTCTTGACAGCGTGGGCGGGAACGGTCCCCGTAACGCCCCGGACGGCCACGTTCTTGATTTCCCAGAGCGCCATTACAGTTCGATATCGTATTTGGCCAGGATCGCCTTGGCGTTTTCGTAAGAGGTAAACTCGAGGATGTCTTCCGGATCGAGCATGATGTCGAATGTGTCTTCAACGCTGCTGGTCAGACTCAACTGGCGGACACTGTCCCAGCCGGACACGCTTTTATTGTCAAAACCGGCCCCGAGGGCCTCTGCATCCACGGAGAAAACTTCGCAGAAGATGCTGTTCAATTGTTCAAGATTGCTCATTCTTATTGGTTGATTACTTTGCCGGCCTCGTTGCGCAGGATGGCATCCACAAGCCGGACTTCGATATTTTTGTGAAAAAGATGGGTCTTGTCTTCGATGAAAGCAGGGAGCACTTCCACCAGGGCAGGGTCCGTGACCAGCACGACCAGACGCTCGTCATCCCCCTTGCAATAGCAATCGGCCTTATACTCCTGCCGGATCAAGTTCTCCACCTCGTCCAGCCCGATACGCAGACCGAAAATCTTCAGGAACCTCCCCAAGCGCCCGATGATGAAATAGCAGCCGTCGGCGTCGCGGCGGGCCAGGTCGCCCGTGTAGCGGACACCGTGGTTCTCGTCGCCCTTGAGCAGGTCCTCCGGACCATAGGCATAGCCCAGGGTCACATTCTCGCCGCGATAGACCATCTCGCCGCTCGCTTCTCCTTCAAAGGTCTCGACGCCGTCGGCGTCCACGATGGAGAGCTGCCCACCGGGCTCGGCGAAGCCGATGCTGCAGGTCTTCTCCAAAGCGAGTTCCGCCGGCAGATAGGCCATGCGGGCCGTGCACTCCGACTGCCCGTAAGTCGCGACAAACTGCTTGCCCTTGTCGCGGGCATACTCCGCCAGCGTACGGAACATCTCAGGAGTCAGTTTGCCTCCGCCCTGCGTGATGATACGCAGCTTCGGAAGATCCATCCGCGTAAAGCGCATTTTCATCAGCAGTTCGTAGCTGTACGGCACGCCCGTGAAACTGGTCGCCTCTTTGAGCATGGCCCAGAAGCCGCGGTCGAGCAGCGAGCGGCCCGAGAGCAGAATGGTCGCACCGGCAAGCAGGTGGGAAGAGATTACCGACAAGCCCATCGTGTAGTGCATCGGGAGGACCGCCATTGCGCGCTCGTCTGCGGTCAGACCGAACATGCGGCGCACATTGTCGGCGTTGGCCTCGATGTTGCGATAGCTGTGACGCACCAGTTTCGGACTCCCGGTCGAGCCGGAAGTCGGCAACAACATCGAGAGATCCCCGTACAGGGGCGCGCTCCCGAAACCGGTTTTGCGCAGCACATAACCGTGGGCACGGAAAACGATTTCGTAGGGAAAATCCATCCCCTCCGGCGCCCAGAGATAGGCCGGCCGATAAAGGTCGCGCAAATGCTCATACAACCCGGCTTCCGTCTTCGCACTCAGAATCAACGGCACGATCCGGTTCGACAGCGAGGCGGTGTAGCCCAGCAGCGAGCCGATCCGGTTTTCAGCCAGCAAGAAGATCAGCGAACGGGTGGGAAGCTGCGTGCCGAATTCCGCAGAGAAATCACAGATCTCCCCGTAACTCAACTGCTCTCCGCTGTCGTCAATGACAGCAAGAGCAGTACGGTCTTTTTTATCAAGGTCCAGGAACATACAGACTTAGATAGAAGCGCAGCCATCCACCCCGAGGATGTGGCCGCTGATATAGGAAGCCCGGTCGGAGGCCAGGAAGGACACGGCATTGGCAACATCCTGCGGCGTGCCGAGCCGTCCCAGGGCGATGCGGCTGATCCGCTGGTCGATCTTGTCGCCGGAGGCCTCGTAGAGTTCTTCGAAACGCTCGGTCTTGATGATGCCGGGCGCGACGGCGTTCACGCGGATCTGCTGCGGGGAGAGTTCCTTGGCCGCCGATTTGGTAAGGGCGATCACGGCGCCCTTGGTGGACGAATAGGCCACCTGTCCGGGCGAACCGACCACGCCAGTGATGGAGGCGATGTTGACGATGCTCCCCCCGCCCGTGCGGGCCATCAGGCGCGCGGCGAGCTGGATCATATCGATCACGGCGAACACGTTGACACTGAACATCTTTTCCAGCAGGGGCTTGGTCACCATCCCGAGTTTCTGGTTCTGGATGATGGCCGCATTGTTGACCACCACGTCGATGCGGCCCTCGGCCTTGTAGATACCCATCAGGCCCGCTTTCAGCGCTGCCGTATCCGTCACGTCGAAACACACGGGGACGACCCGGGTGCCATTGCGCCGGGCGCATTCTTCGGCCCATCCGGGCATATCCCCCGGCTGGAGGTCGTTGACATAGACGATGGCACCGTCTGCGGCGAATTGCTCGGCAATCACCCGCCCGATCCCCCGGCCCGCGCCGGTGATCAAGGCTATTTTGTTCTCAAGGAGTTTCATAGGCTAACTCAATGTCATTCCGCCGTCGATCTTCAGCGCCGTACCCGTCACGAAAGAAGAGGCATCCGAAAGAAGATAGGCGATCCCCAAAGCGATATCTTGCGGTTGAGCGAAACGCCCCAGGGGATAGTTGCGCATCTCCTGCTGCTTTTCCTCTTCGGTAAAGCCTCCGATCAGGCCCGTTTCAACCATCCCGGGATTAACCGTATTGCACCGGATTCCCTTTGGGCCCAACTCCAGCGCAACCGTTCGCATAAAAGCATCAATTCCGCACTTGGTCGTCGCGTAGATTGCATTTCCGAGGGAGACCCGATATACACCGGCAGCGGATGCGGTCAGCACAATGGATCCGCCCTTATTGATTTTTTTCTTACGCAAGAGCGATTTGGTCAGCAGGATGGGGGCATTCAGATTGATCTGCTGGACGCGAAGGAGTTCCTCTTCTTTGATGAAAGGAACGGGAGTCAGTCTCATCACACCTGCATTACAGACAAGTCCATCCAGTTGCGGTGAAGTCTCGACCAGGGCCGAGAGGCCGGCAGGATCCGTCAAGTCGGCTAGCACCGTCTGATGAGAGCGACCTGTCTGCTCCAGAAGAGCAGCCGTTTCCCGGAGGGCATCCTCCCGGATATCCGTCAAGATCAGCGTCGCGCCCAATTTGGCACACTCAATCGAGGTGGCGCGGCCGATACCACCGGCTGCCCCCGTCACCAAGATGGTCTTCCCCTCCAGGGAGAAAGGATTGTATCCCATCAGGCCAGTTTAGCTTGGACGATATTGAAAAGATCCTGGATGGTCTCGGCTTCCCGCATATCCGCGCCCTTCAAGGCAATGCCATACTCCTCATCCACCATAGCGATAACGGACAGGCTGATCAGGGAGGACCATTCATCCAGATCCCGGAAAATGGTCTCCGGGGTGAAGGCAGCTGCTTCAGTCTCCTCGAATTGTTCCGCAAAATGATTGACAAATTCTTGCAGTTCCATAATAATTTTGAATTAATTAGTTAAGTATTGATTGATATTCTGTCATCGATTATTTCAGCAACCCCACCTTGAAGCGGAGACCGAAGTTGATCCACTTGAAGTTCTGCCACTCGAACATCCCCTCGAAGCGGTTGTCCCAGATGGAGATGATGCAACCTACGTTGGGTGTGCGGGAGTCATATTCGGCGATCAGGTCGATGTGGTCCAGAATCCAGCGGTCCTGAAGCCAGACCGGACGCCAGGTCAAGCCGGCACAGGGGCCGTTGATCGGATAGTCCTTGCGCCAGTTGAACTGGTAGCCGGCGTGCAGGCCCACCCGGCCCCAGCCGGTGGACAGATGCTTGGACATCACCGCAAAATTGCGGTTGAAGAAAGCGTTTCCACCTTTGGAAACGTCCGCAGTGATGTAGTTCCCTCCCCGCGCGCCGGTGGTGGGGTCGCTGATACCCACGACCAGGGCGGGCATCCATTTCAGGCCGAATTCCCCTTCTTTCAACAGTTGGAATCGCCCCGTGAAATGCCGGTCCTGGTTGAACATTACCTTGTCCCGCCAGGAGGGATTCGGCTTGCGTTTGCCATCGAAAATCGTGCAGACATAGCCGAGTTCCAGCCGGCTCCAAAAGGTGATGGCGAAGCCGTACTGGAAGGTGTCGTAGCCCCAGCCGGAGGAGGACAGGGAATGCTTGTTCAGATAGTTGTTGGTGATCATGAACGTCCCGTCCGGCTGCATCTCGGCCGTGGGCATCTGCAGAAGCCCGGTGCTGCTGTCGGCGAACTGCGCGCGGGCGACCCAACCTGACAGACAGGTGAGCAGGAAGATCAAAACGGCTCTTTTCACTTAATCAATCTTTTCCAGGTAACTGGGGTGGATGTAACTGACCGCCACCACGGCGATTCCGGTCACGGAAACGACAAGTTTGCGGTCTTTTTTGATGCGTTTGATATAGCCTTCGGCACCTTTGTAGATGCCGCCGGTCACGCGGACGCGGTCGCCCGTGTGATATTCGGGAGCGTCCGCCCCGAAATACTTGACATTGCGTCCCGCATCAGCGGAGGTGACGAGGATGAAAGAACGCATCTCTTCGTCCCGGATAGGTCCCGGCTTGCGGGTATCGGGATCGGTGTAATACATGAAATCCTCATTGTGATCCCGCTTGAAATCGATCAGCCACTGCTCGGGACAGCGCACGAACATCAACGAGGGGATCAGCTGCTTCTCGACATAGATCAGCTGCCCCTTGTCGAATTGCTCCACGGTGTGGAGCGGGACATAGGTTTCATAACCCGCCGGAGCAAGCAGGGATTGCAGGTAAATCACCCGGTTGAAAAAAACCTTGAGGGCGTACCAGTGCAGGCCTTCCGGAGACGGTTCTAAAAGATTTGGTGACACGATTGAGGAAATATCTTCCACTCCCCGGCCTTCCGGGACGGAATGCCGGGCTGAATTCGGATTTGCGGGGACCTCCCGGCGACAACTGTGCTCCTATCCAAGAGCCGATGTTGTAAATCCTGATGCACCCGTCCTATCCAGGACGGAATGCCAGCACAAAGATACGCACAAAAAGGGAATTTGCCAAAAAGAAATTATGGCAGCAGCCGGACCCTGTCGTTCCAATCGAACTGCTTATAGAACGCATTGAGGCGGGGTCGGACAGTCTCCGGGATATAGACCGACAGACCGCAGCAGCGCTCCAGCGGAAGGTCGAAGAAAGTGGGGGTCTCGGCGTGGTAGAGCACACAGCGGGAGAGGGCCTCATCCAGGGTTGCGAGTTCGCTCTGCGAAGCGCCTAACTGCACGCAGAGATCCCGCAAGTCATAGAAGCATCGATACGGACTGGAATTGTAATAATATCGCTGAACCGTCTTGATCAGACCGGGCACTAGCGCGTTGCGATGGGCGGAGAGAATCCGGGCGAAAGCATCTGCCAGATCACCCAATGCCGAGCAGTCCACCAGGGCGATGGTGGCGGAGCGATAACTGCCGCTCTGGGAGTCATAGAAATCGAAATACTCCTGGCAATAGGTCCGCAGGTCCGCCTCCGGGCCGCTGAGCATATCCCAGGACAAAGTCTTGTAAATCATCCCGGTATCCATCACCTCGGTCGGCGATACCACCAGGTAGTCGCAGATATCCTTGAACATCCAGGCCACCTCGACCGCCCCCATCAGGCAGGCATCGAGGATCAGATAATCCAGTTTCATCGGGATGGCCTGGGCGAAATCGGAAACATCCATCCAATTGACCCGGATGCGCGAACCCGTACCGGAATACTGGTTGGCGAGCGCCTTGGTCGGCGGCCATTGCCGCTCCGGCTCCACGGCCCGGGAACGGAGGTATGAAGACTCGGTATAGGACTCGTAATCAGCCGGGAGCCAGCCTGTTCCGTGGGAGGAAACCAGCATCCCGTAATGCTCTGAAGGATACATCTGCTGAATATCCTCCAACGCAGAACGGACCGCCTCTTTGGAGGCCGGCCGGGCAATGCCCTCATAGACTTTCACGGTGTCCATGACCGTCTGGCCGCGGGCGCCGCGATAAATCCGGACCAAGACCGGGTCGTTGGGAGTGACGTAATCGGCTCCGTCGGAGAGGTGGCAGTAGGCGACGATGGCCTTGTCGGAGGACAGGGAGGGGAGGATCCCTTCGCCGATCTCTTCATAATCCAGCCCCAGCTGGTAATAGAGGTTGTTATAGCCCAGGGCGTAATAAATGAGGACCTGCTTGAAAGGCCCTTTGTGGGGGATGTCGAAACCGTTGCAGGCCGACAGAAGCACTGCGGCGAGCACGAGGATGTATGCCTTGATCCGTCTCATCGACGGCAAAATTAAACAAACTGCGCGAAATAACTACCCAAGCGGAAAAGTTTTTGTAATTTTGTGCGAAAACATCACGTTTACCCATATGAAAGGCATCGTCCTTGCCGGCGGCTCCGGCACCCGGCTCTACCCGATCACGAAAGGAGTCAGCAAACAGTTGCTGCCCATCTACGACAAGCCGATGGTCTATTATCCCATCAGCGTGCTGATGCTCGCGGGCATACGCGACATCCTGGTCATCAGCACCCCGCAGGACCTCCCGGGCTTCAAACGTCTGCTGGGCGACGGCTCCGACTATGGCGTACATTTCTCCTATGCGGAGCAACCCTCTCCGGACGGCCTCGCCCAGGCCTTCCTCATCGGCGAGGAGTTCATCGGCGATGACTGCGTGTGCCTGGTCCTGGGGGACAACATCTTCCACGGCAACAATTTCACCCCGCTCCTCAAGGAGGCGGTCCGCGCCGCCGAGCAGGATGCCAAGGCCACGGTCTTCGGCTACTGGGTGGACGATCCGGAGCGCTACGGCGTGGCGGAAATCGACGCGGAGGGCAACTGTCTGTCCATCGAAGAGAAGCCGAAGGAGCCCAAGAGCAACTACGCCGTGGTCGGCCTGTATTTCTATCCCAACAAAGTGGTGGACGTGGCCAAGCAGATCAAACCCTCCCCGCGCGGCGAACTGGAGATCACGAGCGTGAACCAGCAGTTCCTCTCCGACCGGGAATTGAAGGTCCAGACCCTGGGCCGCGGCTTCGCCTGGCTGGACACCGGCACCCACGACAGCCTCGCCGAGGCCTCCATCTTCGTGGAGGTCATCGAGAAGCGCCAGGGGCTCAAGATCGCCTGCCTGGAAGGCATCGCCTACCACCGCGGCTGGATCGACGAAGCGCGGATGCGCGAACTTGCACGTCCGATGCTCAAGAACCAATATGGGCAGTACCTGCTCAAATGCATCGAGGACGAAAAACAACGCCGCAGGTAATGGAAGTCATCAAAACCGATATCAAAGGCGTGCTCATCATTGAGCCGCGCGTCTTCCGGGATGCCCGGGGCTACTTCTTCGAGAGTTTCTCCCGCCGGGAGTTCGAGCAGCAGGTGGCCCCCGTCCTGGGTTACGATGTACGTTTCGTGCAGGACAACGAATCGATGTCCTGCTACGGTGTGGTCCGCGGCCTGCATTTCCAGCGGCCGCCCTTCGCGCAGAGCAAACTGGTGCGCTGCGTCCGGGGGAAGGTGCTCGACGTCGCGGTCGACCTGCGCAAGGGCTCACCCACCTTCGGGAAGCACGTGGCCACCGAACTCTCGGAGGACAACCACCGGCAGTTCTTCATCCCGAAGGGCTTTGCCCACGGCTTCGCCGTCCTCAGTGAGGTGGCTGTCTTCCAATACAAATGCGATGAATTCTACCACCCCGAGGCGGATGCCGGCATCCAGTTGCTGGACCCCGCCCTCGGCATCGACTGGCAGGTCCCGGCGGAGCGGATGATCCTCAGCGAAAAGGATCGCATCCGCGCCTGCCTGGCGGACACCCCGATCGAGTTTGAATATACCTGATTTATGAATATCCTGGTCACCGGCGCCAACGGGCAGCTCGGCAACGAAATGCGGCTGCTCGCCGCCACGGGTTCCTGCCCGGGGCCGGACGCCCGTTTCATCTTCACCGATATCAACCAGGCTTCGGAGGAAGCCGTGGCGATGCTCCGGCGGCTCGCCGGCGGAGCGGCGGTGGATACTTCCACCCGCGCCCTCGATATCACGGATCCCGACGCCGTGCACGCGATGGTCGTGGAAGAGGCGGTGGACATCATCGTCAACTGCGCGGCCTTCACCAACGTGGATGCCGCCGAGACGCAGGCGGAGCTCGCCGAACGCCTCAACGCCCGCGCCCCGGAAATCCTCGCCTGCGAGATGCGCCGCTCCGGCGGCCTGCTGGTCCACATCAGCACAGACTACGTCTTCGGCGGCGAACGGTTCAATACGCCCTGCGGAGAAGACCTTCCTCTCTCCCCCACGGGTGTCTATGGACTGACTAAACTCCACGGCGAGCAGGCCGTTCTGGCTTCGGGCTGCCGGAGCGTAATTCTGCGCACCGCCTGGCTCTATAGCGAGTTCGGCAAGAATTTCGTGCGCACGATGTTGAACCTGACGGCTTCCAGGCCGCAACTCAACGTGGTCTTCGACCAGTGTGGCACCCCCACCTATGCCGGCGACCTGGCGGCGGCCATCCTCGGGATCCTGTCCGATTTCCGTGAGCGGACAGGCATCTATCACTTCAGCAACGAAGGCGTCTGCAGCTGGTTCGATTTCGCCAAGAGCATCGCCCGGGAAGCCGACGCGATCCGTCCCGAAGACCGGCGCCTCGGCTGCGAGATCCGCCCCTGCCACAGCGACGAGTTCCCCAGTCCGGTCCGGCGCCCCGCCTATTCCGTCCTCGACAAGACCAGGATCAAGCAGACTTTCCCCTCCCTGACGATCCCCTACTGGACGGACAGCCTGCGTAAGTGTTTGAAAAACATTTTGTAGATTTCGGAAATCTGCTTATCTTTGCGCGCATTTTTAAAACCGGTCAGCGGTTTTGGTGCAATGGGATTTGGGTTCGTCCCAAATTGAGTAACACATTTTAACAAACAAAACAATGCAACATTTTGAACTGAAAGGCCAGACCCGCAAGGTTGGCAACAAAGCGGTCATCAAAGCATTCCGCCGCGAAGGCCTCGTGCCCTGCAACCTCTACGGCCCGGGCATGGAGAACATCCTCTTCACCGTGAACGCCAAGGAGCTGAAAGCCCTTACCGACACGCCGAAGTCGTACATCGTGGACCTCGTCCTTGATGGTGGCAAGGCGCAGACCGCCATCCTCCACGAACTCCAGTGGCATCCTGTCACGGACGTCTGCCTGCACGTCGATTTCCTCGCCGTCAATGAGCAGAAGCCCATCGCCATCAGCGTTCCCCTCGTGATCACCGGCCACGCCAAGGGTGTGCAGCAGGGTGGTAAGTTCTATCAGAACGCCCGCGCCATCCGCGTGTGCGCCCTGATGAAGGACCTCCCCGACGAGGTGACCGTGGACATCACTCCGCTCGGTCTGGACAAGCGCATCAAGGCCGGCGACATCCAGCTGGACAATGTTGCCGTCGTCTCCGACAAGGATATGATCATCTGCGGCGTCAAGACCACGCGCAATGTTACTGCGGCTGCTTCGGAGGAGTAAACCCGACCCGGCCGTGACGGACAAGTGTTTTCTCGTGGTCGGCCTCGGCAACATCGGTGCCGAGTACGCCGCAAGCAGACACAACATCGGCTTTATGATATTGGATGCCTGGGCTCAGGCATCCAATGTCGTTTTCGAGCCCGGCCGCTACGGCGACCAGGCCGTCGTCCACGACAAAGGACGCGAAATCCATCTGCTCAAGCCCTCGACCTATATGAACCTCAGCGGAAATGCCGTCCGCTACTGGTTGCAGAAACTGGACCTCCCGAAGGACCGGCTGCTGGTCATCTGCGACGACATCAACCTCCCGTTCGGCAGTTTGAGGCTGCGCCGCTCCGGCAGCGACGGCGGCCACAACGGCCTGTCGAACATCCAGGAAATGCTTGAGAGCCAGGACTGGGCGCGACTGCGGGTAGGCATCGGACACGATTTCGCACAAGGGCAACAAATTGACTATGTCCTGGGTAATTTTCCCGAAGAAGAGCAAAGCTTGATCCCCGAAATCGCCAAAACCATCATCTCGGGGGTCAGAACGTGGTGTTTCGTCGGTATCGACAAGGCTATGAACCAGTTGAATACAAAGCAGAAAAGTGAATAAAAATTTGCTTTTGTATCATTTCTTTTTTATCTTGCCGAAAATTAAGCAGTTATCCTTTTAACATTAAAATAACAACACCATGAAAGATCTTGTAAAGAAAATCGAGGAGAAAATGGAGTTCTTCAAAGTCAACGCGGATGCCCAGGTTGCCAAGGGCAACAAGGCCGCCGGCGCCCGCGCCCGCAAAGCAGCCCTCGACCTGATGAAGGACCTGAAGGAATTCCGCAAAGTTTCCGTGGAAGCAGCCAAGGAATAATTTTTTTATTTTTCTTGCAACGTTATTGCCCCCCCCTGCATCTATGTTGTAGGTTTAGGTTTTAGTACACGTCTAAGAGTCGGCGAGCCGAGAGGTTGCCGGCTCTTTGCTTTTTTGCGTATTTCTGCGTACCTTTATCTTTGCTATGCTGAGCCTGAGCCTATTGTTGTCCGTGTTCCGGATGATCGTCCTGCCCGTCGAATTCCAGGACAGGGCTTTCAGCGCCACGCCTGCACAACTCTCTGAAGCCGTCCGGCAAGCGGAAGCCTATTTCAACCGGCAGTACGGCGGGCAGACCACTTTCGAATTCACCCTCGCCGAGATCACCACCCTCTCCCACGAAACGGCCTGGTACGGCGCCAACCTCCCCGACCGCAAAGATATCCACCTGGCGGATGCCGTCCGCGAAGCCTGCACCCAGCAGCAGGGAAACATCAATTTCAGCCTCTACGACAACGATTCCGACGGTTCCGTGGACGTCGTCTATCTGCTGACCGCCGGCCCCGGCGAAAACGACAGCGGAGAGGAATCCGATATCTGGCCGCAAAACGCCCGTCTGTCCGAGCAGGGCGGCACCCTCGATATCCGGGGCAAGCGCATCGATGTCTTCGCCGCCTGCCCGGAAGGGCTCCCGGGCATCTTCCGGCACGAATTCGGCCACGCTCTCGGCCTGCCCGATTTCTATGACCAGGACGGGGAGGACAGCGGCGGCCGCAGCCCGGGCCGCTGGGGCTTCTCGATCATGGACGAGGGCTGCCTCAAGAAGATTCCCCCCGAGTTCGGCGCCCTGGAATACGAACTGCTGGGCCTCGGGCGCAGCGAGGATCTTGCCCCGGGCCAATGGCGGCTCGAACCCCTGGACAAGGGGCGGCGCTACCTCAAGACCGGGAACGAGGATGAGTTCTTCCTTTTCGAATGCCTGGACGGCGCCCTCTACGTCTCCCACATCGACCGCTCGGACAACCTGTCCGGCTTTGATGTGCGCCAGGACCGGGAACTGACCGCCCGCGAGCGCTGGAAACTGAATGCCATCAACAACAATCCCGACCATCTCTGCGCCCGCCTGGTTCCCGCCGATCCGGAGGCCAGGACGGCGGAAGGAATCCCCTTTGCCCTGGACGGCCGGGACCGCTTCAGTTCCGACACCCCGGCACCGTTCCGCACCTGGGACGGTCTCCCCGTGGGCCTGGCCCTCACCGACATTTGTTCCGAGGCGGACGGGAGCGTATCGTTCGATGTGATCGAGCCCCTCCGCTTCGCCGAATTCTCCATCTACCAAGATGCCGCCGTGATCCGCTGGAAGGCTTCGGATGCACTCCTCCGGATCAGCGGCTACACCATCAGCTGGAGTGACGGCGGGGAGGATGGCGGCACCCTGGAACTAGGCCCTGGGGAGATCAGCGGAACCCTGGAGGGATTGCAGCCCAAGACCGGCTATAACGTGACCGTGCAGGTGCATACCGCCGATCTCGGCAGTTTTTCGGTCGCCACCCGGATCGTGACCAAGGTCTACCGGGAAGGCACCTACCCCTATATCTACCTCAACAACACGCAGCGCAATCTGGACGGCAGTTTCCCCTCCGGGAGCAAAATCCCCCTGCGTGTCTTCAATGCCACCCAGGTACAAGAAATCCAGTGGTCGCTCAACGGTGTGCGGATCGCCCCCGAGGCGGACGGCAACTATACCCTGCGCCAAAGCGGCCTGCTCGCCGCCCGGATCCTCCATACCGACGGCAACATCGAAACCATCTACAAAGAAATCACCGTCCAATGAGCCTCCCCCGTCCCAGCATACTGCCGATCCTGTTCGCCGTCCTGCTGCTGTCCGCCTGTGCCGACCAGCGGATGCGGACCGCATTCAGTGAGAACGAGGGCGTACGCCTGATGGTCGGGCGCGACATCCCCTTCATCTATGATCCGGCTACCTGCCAGCTGGCTTTCAGCCGGGACCTGAGGGAGTTCCGGGCCCATACCGACAACATGTCCGACTTCTTCGTGGCCACCTTTGTCCAACTGCCTTCCGCCCTGGGGCAGACCGTCCTCGCAGACCTGGTGTGGACCACGGAACGGGACGTGCTGACACGAAAAAATCTCACCCTCGAGGTGATACGCATCGAGGGTGATCAATTCTGGCTCTGGAGCGACACAGGCAAGATCGGCCTGTGTATGCGCATCCTAGAATGAGAGGGCGATCTGGATGAAGTCGCCGGCCTTGAGGGAAGCGCCGCCGATCAGACCGCCGTCGATGTCCTTCTGAGCAAAGAGTTCCTTCGCATTGGACGGCTTGCAGGAGCCGCCATAGAGGATCGTCACCTCCTCGGCAAGGGCCGCACCGAAGTGCGCGGCGAGCACGCTGCGGATGTGGGCGTGGATCTCTTCGGCCTGCTCCGGGGTGGCCGTCTCGCCGGTGCCGATGGCCCAGACGGGCTCGTAGGCAATGACGATCTTCGCGAGGTCCTCGGCGGTGAAGTTGAAGAGGACGTTCTCGATCTGGGTGGTGCAGACGTCGAAATGCTTGCCGGCCTTGCGCTCGTCGAGGTTTTCGCCGACGCACAGGATCACGCCGAGTCCGGCGGCAAGGGCGAGCTTGACTTTCTCGACGAGTTTCTCATCGGTCTCGCCGTAGTACTGACGGCGCTCGGAGTGGCCGAGAATGGTCCACTGGCAGCCGACGGCTTTGAGCATGTCGGCGGAAATCTCGCCGGTGTAGGCACCCTTGGCGTGGTCGGCGCAGTTCTGGGCGGCGAGTTCTACCTTGGTGCCTGCGAGCTGCTTGCCGCAGCAGCACAGGTGAGTGAAGGGCGGAGCGATAATCAGGCCGACGCCTTCGGGGACTTCCGCGGCGCGCTCGGCCACGGCCTTTGCCAGTTCGATACCATCAGGTCTGGTCGTATTCATCTTCCAGTTGCCTGCAACGATTTTCTTTCTCATATTCTGCATAGATTGATTTCGAATCGCAAAATTACTAAATAATAACTAAATTTGCAGGCTTATAAGATTGTATTCGATGAAGAATTTTGTAGAAGAGCTGAAATGGCGGGGCATGATCCAGGACATTATGCCCGGTACGGAAGAGAAACTGATGGAAGGCCCGCAGGCCGCTTACGTGGGCATCGACCCCACGGCCGACTCCCTGCACATCGGGCACTTGGTGAGCGTAATGATACTCAAGCACTTCCAGCGTTGCGGGCACAAGCCGATCGCCTTGATCGGCGGCGCCACCGGCATGATCGGCGACCCCTCGATGAAGTCCCAGGAGCGCAACCTGCTGGACGAGGAGACCCTCGCCCATAATGTCGCCGGCATCAAGGCCCAGCTGGGTCGTTTCCTCGACTTCGACTCCGACGCCCCCAACAAAGCGGAACTCGTCAACAACTACGACTGGATGAAGGACTACACTTTCATCAATTTCATCCGCGACATCGGCAAGCACATCACCGTCAACTATATGATGGCCAAGGACTCCGTCAAGAAGCGCCTCTCCAGCGAATCGCGCGAAGGGATGTCCTTCACCGAATTCAGCTACCAGCTGATGCAGGGCTATGATTTCTACTGGCTGTGGAAGAACAAGGGCTGCGTGCTGCAGCTCGGCGGCTCCGACCAGTGGGGCAACATCACCACCGGCAGCGAGCTGATCCGCCGCATGGACGGCGGCGAAGCCTTCGCCCTCACCTGCCCGCTCATCAAGAAGGCGGACGGCACCAAATTCGGCAAGACCGAAAAGGGCAATGTATGGCTTGATCCGGAGCGCACCTCCCCCTACCAGTTCTTCCAGTTCTGGCTCAATGTCAGCGACGAAGACGCCGAGCGCTTTATCAGGATCTTCACGATGCTCGACCGCGAGACCATCGAGAACGCCATCGCCGCCCACCGCCTCGCCCCCGAACGGCGCGAGCTCCAGCGGCTGCTCGCCCGCGAGGTGACCATCATGGTCCACGGCGAGCAGGAGTACGAGAATGCCGTGCGCGCCTCGCAGATGCTCTTCGGCAAGTCCACCTCCGAGGATCTGCGCAAACTCGACGAGCGCACCTTCCTCGCCGTATTCGACGGTGTTCCGACCTTCGATATCGACCGCTCGGAGCTGCCCCTCGGCCTGCTCGACGCCCTGGCGATCCGCACCGGGATCTTCCCCTCCAAGGGCGAAGCCCGCAAGATGATCCAGCAGAACGGATTCAGCCTCAACAAGGACAAGGTTGGCGACATCAACTACCAACTGTCCGAGGCAGACATCGTTGACGGCAAGTACATCCTCGCCCAGAAGGGCAAGAAAGACTATTTCATCATCAAAGTCAATGGATAAACCCGCCAGCACCCGTCAGCTCAAGGTCGCCCGCGAACTGCAGCGCGACCTCTCCGAGATCATCCGCAGCAAGGGGATGGCCTTCTTCGGCGGCTGTATGGTCACCGTCAGCGAGGTCCGCATCAGTCCCGACCTGAGTATCGCGAAGGTCTTCGTGAGCATCTTCCCCTCCGCCGGCGCCCCCCAGGCGATGCAGACCCTGGAGGAGAACAAGCGCGCCCTGCGCGGCGAACTCGGCCGCAAGGTTGCCTCCCAGCTCCGGATCGTGCCGGAGTTGGATTTCTTCCTGGACACGACCCTGGACTACGCCGAACACATCGAGGAACTCCTCAAGAAATAATTGAGACTGGACCTTTATATCGCGCGCAGGTACCTGGTTGCGAAGAAGTCGCTGGGGATCATCCACGTGATATCGACCATCAGCGCCATCGGAATGGCCATCGGCACCGCGGCGCTGATCCTCATCCTGTCCGTTTATAACGGGTTCGACCGCGTCATCCGGGACAATCTCTCCGACCTGGATCCCGATATCCTGATCAGCCCCGCCCGGGGGAAGTTCTTCGTCCCCGAGGGACCTGCCTTCGAGGCCCTGCTGGACGATGCGCGCATCGCGCAGATCTGCAGCGTGGTGGAAGAAGAAGTCTTCCTCGGCTACGGCGGCCGGCAGGAACTGGCCCGCGCCAAGGGCGTGGACGAAGTCTATGAGCAGGAGTCCCGGCTCGCCTCCCACGTGGTCGACGGGACGTTCTCCCTGCACGCAGGCGAACTTCCGCAGGCGGCGGTGGGCCTGACCCTGGCCGCCAACCTGGGCATCCGGACGAATTTCGTGGACCCGCTGGTCCTCTACTACCCGCGCCGGGGCGCCCGCATCCCGCTGGCCGGCCCCGCCTCCGCGCTGGGCAGCGTCAAACTCAAAGCCGCCAGCCTGATCAGTGTCAATGCCGACGAGGACGAACGCCTGGTCATCGTCCCGATCGAACAGATGCGCGCCCTGCTCGGTCTGAAGGACGGGGAGGTCAGTGCACTGGAATTGCGTACCGCCGGCGACGCTGACGCCCGACTGGTCCGTTCGCTGCAGGAATCGCTGGGTCCGGATTATCGGGTGCTGGACCGCTATCAGCAGAATCCCGCCCTCTACAAAATGATGCGCTATGAGAAACTGGCCATCTACCTGATCCTGCTGTTCGTGGTCATCATCATCGCCACCAATATCTTCGGCTCCCTGTCAATGCTCAGCATCGCCAAACGCGAAGACATGCAGACCCTGCGCGCCCTCGGCGCCACCGATGCGCTCGTGCGGCGCATCTTCATCTGGGAGGGGGCGCTGACCTCCCTCGCCGGACTGGCCGCGGGCTTGGTGGTCGGCGCGGGCCTCGCCCTGCTCCAGCAGCGCTTCGGCTTCGTAAAAATGCCCGGAGGATTCTTCCTCCAGGCATATCCTGTGGTCTTGCAAGTTCGGGATGTGATCTGGACGGTCCTCGGCGTGGGGGCCATCGGTGGGATCATTTCGCTGCTTGCAGCGCCTGCGAGAGATCCCCGATAATATCCCGGACATCCTCCAATCCGATACTCAGGCGCATCAGTTCCGGATCCACGCCTGCCTCCCGCAGCTGCTCGTCGCTGAGTTGCCGGTGGGTGTGTGAAGCGGGGTGCAGGATGCAACTGTAGCAGTCCGCCACGTGGGTTTCAATCGTGACCAGCCGCAGACTGTCCATAAAACGTTCGGCCGCGGCGCGGTCGCCCTTGATGGCGAAGGCCATCACCCCGCAGGAACCCTCGGGCAGATATTTTTGCGCCAGGGCGTGGTCGGGATCATCGGGCAGGTCGGGATAGCAAATCCATTTCACGGCCGGATGGTCGTGCAGGAAGCGGGCCACCTGGCGGGCGGATTCGCAGATATGCTTCACCCGGACGGCGAGGGTCTGGATGCCGAGATTGAGGTAGAAGGCATTCTGGGGCGCCTGGATGGAGCCCAGGTCACGCATCAGTTGGCTGGTGGCCTTGGTGATGTAGGCGAGTTTCCCGAATTTCCGGGTATAGGTAAGGCCGTGGTAGGACGCGTCCGGCGTGCACAGGCCGGGGAACTTCTCGGCATGGGCCTCCCAGTCGAAGTTGCCGCTGTCGATGATGGCGCCACCCACGGTGGTGCCGTGACCGTCGAGATATTTGGTGGTGGAATGCGTGACGATGTCGGCCCCGAATTCGATGGGGCGGCAGTTCACGGGCGTCGGGAAGGTGTTGTCCACGATGAGGGGCACGCCGTGGGCGTGGGCGATGCGGGCGAGGCGCTCGATATCGAGTACGCGCACCCCCGGATTGGTCAGGGTCTCCCCGAAGACCAACTTGGTATTGGGCCGGAAGGCCGCCTCGATCTCCTCGTCGGAAGCGTTCTGGTCGATGAAAGTCACCTCGATGCCCATCTTGGGGAAGGTGACTCCGAAGAGGTTGAAGGTGCCGCCGTAGATGGCCGCGGTGCTGATCATATGGTCCCCCGCCTCACAGATATTGAAGCAGGCGAAGAAGTTGGCGGCCTGTCCGGAGGAAGTCAACATTGCCGCCACACCCCCTTCCAGAGCCGCCAGCCGGGCTGCCACGCGGTCGTTGGTCGGGTTCTGGAGCCGCGTATAGAAATATCCGGCCTCCTCGAGGTCGAACAGGCGGCCCATCTGCTCGCTGGTCGTGTATTTGAAGGTCGTGCTCTGGATGATCGGCATCTGCCGGGGCTCCCCGTTGGCCGGATCATAGCCTGCCTGGACACAAAGGGTACCTGGATGGAGTTTCTGTTTCATGGGAATCGTTCTAACCGTAGGGCAAAGATAAGGCTTTTTTGTTATTTTTGCAGTCATGGAAGAAGAGAAGAAATTGTATCCATTCACCTTCTGTTCCCTGCAGGACGAGTATCCCTGGGGAACGGAGGAGTTCAAATTGGCAGACCTGGGCTATCGCGACTCGCTGGTTCGCTCGGGCTGGCTCGGAGGCAACAGCCTTTCCGAAGTGATGGACACCTACCTCGACCGCGTGGTCGGAGAAGATCTGTACAACTGGTACGGACGTCAGTTCCCCTTGTGTGTCAGACATTTGCACATACACGGCCGGATGCCGCTCCGGGTGCATCCCGATGACGAGACGGCCGAACAGCGCTACGATTTCCTCGGCAAGGAGAAACTCTGGTATGTCCTGCGCGCCGGCAAGAACGCACGCCTGATGGCCGGCTTCCGGCGCGACACCGACGCCTCCGAATGCTATGCGCGCTGCCTGGACGGCAGCGTAGAGCAGGTCCTGGGCATCATCGCTCCCCACGCCGGACAGTGCCTGTACATCCCCGCCGGCACCCCGCACGCCGCGGAGGGCGATCTGGAGATCCTCGAGATCGCGGAATCTTCCCCGATGGATTTCTGCCTCTGCGACTGGGGCGAGGGAATCCACCCGGACGAATTCGATCCGGCACTCACGCTTGCGGATGCGCTCGACTTCATCAACTATCGCCACTTCGTCGCTCCCCTGCCCTCCGGAGAGCGGCTGATCGACACGGCGCGGATGCGGGTGGAGCGGCTGCACCTGTCCGCCCCGCTGGCCATCTCCCACGAGGAGGGAGCTGCCTTTGTGTTGTACTGCTGCGTACACGGAGCGGCCACCGCCCAACTTCCTCTGGAGGGTGGAGGACAGCTCGACTTCCCCCTGCGCGAGGGCGAGGTGATGCTCGTGCCCGCCGAGTGCGCTTCCTACCGCCTGCTGCCCACCGGGCGGGACACCCTGCTGCTCGAAGCGAGCGCCCGCTATACAGAAACGGACCCCTACATCAATCCCGATGCGGAGCCCGTTCTGCCGGAAGACCTCTGAGCCAGGCGCCTAGAAAAGACGGACATAGAGGTGGAAGTTGATGATGGGCAGGAAGTTCATATACTTGCCGTACTCATCCACCACCTCCTTGATATCGATCTCCTTATTGTTTGACACGTCCACATAGGCTTCCTTGCCATCGGACTTGCGGCCGAGCGCCCAGAGGGAAGGCAAGCCCTGATAGGCGGCGCCCAGGTCGAAAGAGAAGGTCACCCGGCGGTCCGTCCGGACGGGGCGGCCGAAGCCGAGTCCGGCATAGGGTTGGACGGCGAAGCCCGGGGAGCCCACACCGAAAGCGCGGAGTTCGGTGCGGATCTTATTGTTCTTCGCCTTGATGATGTAGTCCCCCATTTCCAGGCCGACATTGTTGTAGTCGCTGGGGAGATTGAGAATCTCGCCTTTGAAGAAACTGCCGGCGCCCAGATAGGTTCCGAAAGTAAAGTGGAAGGCCGCCCGCCTGGAGGGATAGATATTGAACAGGATGCGGGCATCGTTGCGCGCGAGGCTGAGCTTCAGCGGCACGTTGACCTCCGGGCTGTCATCCATATCGGGATGCTCCGGGAGCCGGATGCCATCGTTCCCGGACAGGGTGTAGCCCAGGCCGAAGGCCGTGCCATAACCGGCGCGGAGTTGGACGTGGCCGCCCAGCGGGACGCCCAATTCGAAACTGGTTCCGTCCAGACCGGCACCGATACCCAGGGAAAGATGGTTGAAGACCTGGGCGTTGGCGCTCAAGGCGAGTGCCACGCCGGTCAGAAGGAGAATCATTCTTTTCATAAGGAGTTGTGTGTTTGAACAAATATAGGAATTATTTTGCATTTCTGTCATTTGCGCATATCTTTGTGTTTATGAAAGGAGTCTATATCTTCCTGGCAGACGGTTTCGAAGATGTCGAGGCCCTCGCCACCAATGACGTCCTCCGCCGCGGCGGCGTCGATACCACCCTGGTCGCCCTGACGGACGATCCCTTCGTCGAATCTTCCCACGGCGTGACCCTCGGCGCCGAGGCCTTCCTGCCCGAACTGGACACAGACCACGCCGGCACCACGGCCGATGATGTGATGATTTTCCCGGGCGGCATGCCCGGATCCAAGAGCCTCGCGGCCTGCACGCCCTTGATCAAGTTGATGCGGGAGCACTATGCCGCCGGCGGCACCGTGGCGGCCATCTGCGCCGCCCCGGGGCTGGTCCTCAGCCAGCTGGAAGATGTTTCCGGATTGGAGTTCACCTGCTTCGACGGATTCGAGGACGCCCTCATCGCCAAGGGCGCCGTCTTCACGCCCGCGCCCGCCGTACGCTGCGGACGCATCGTGACCGGCCGCTCCGCCGGCCATGCCTTCAGTTTTGCACTGGAAATCCTCCGCGGCCTGCGCGGCGAACAAGTCGCCGGGCGGGTGCGGCACGCCCTCTATCTGGATTAGGGGGGATTATTCTACCGTCACGCTTTTCGCCAGGTTGCGGGGCTGATCCACATCACGCCCCTTGGCAATGGCGATGTGATAGGCCAGCAACTGCAGCGGGATGATCGACAGCACCGGCTCAAAGCACTCTTCGGTGTCCGGGATCTCGAAGTACCAGTCAGACAGGGCCTTGACGTCCGTGTCCCCCTCGGTAATCACGCTGATGATGCGGCCGCCCCGGGCCTTGACCTCCTGGATATTGCTCAGGATCTTCTCGTAGTTGCCCCGGCGCGGGGCGATCACCACCACCGGCATCTCCTCGTCGATCAGGGCGATCGGCCCGTGCTTCATCTCCGCAGCCGGGTAGCCTTCGGCGTGGATGTAGGAGATCTCCTTGAGCTTGAGCGCACCCTCCAGGGCCGCCGGGTAGTTGTAACCGCGGCCGAGGTAGAGGAAGTTGCGGGTGTAGGTGAAGACTTTCGCCAGGTCGGCGATCTGGGCGTCGTGTTCCAGGATCTTGGCGATCTTGTCCGGAATGCGCTGCACCTCCCCGACCAGGGCGAGGCGGCGGGCCTCCGGGACGACGCCGAGCTGCTCGCTCAGGCTCATCGCGATCAGGAAAAGGGTCGTGACCTGGGCCGTGAAAGCCTTGGTGGAAGCCACGCCGATCTCCGGGCCGATGTGGGTATAGCAACCGGTATCCGTGGCGCGGGCGATGGATGAGCCGACCACGTTGCAGATGCCGAAGAGGAAGGCGCCCGCCTTGCGGGCCAGTTCCACGGCTGCAAGCGTATCGGCCGTCTCGCCCGACTGGGAGATGGCGATCACCACGTCCGAAGGAGAGATGACCGGACGCCGGTAGCGGAACTCGGAGGCATACTCCACCTCGACGGGCTTACGCGTCAGTTCCTCAATCATATATTTGCCGATCAGGCCGGCGTGCCACGAGGTACCGCAGGCGCAGATGACGATGCGCTGCGCACTGAGCAGGCGCTCGCGGTGGTCGATCACGCCGGAGAGTTTGACGGTGCCGAGCTCCGGATGGAGACGGCCCTTCATCGAGGCGCGCAGGGTGCGCGGCTGCTCGAAGATCTCCTTGAGCATGAAGTGCGGGAAGCCGCCTTTCTCGATCTCGGACAGGCTCATCTCCAGCTCACGCACCTCCGGGACCAGTTCAGTGCTGCTCAAGTCCGTGATCCGCAGATCCGCTCCGCGTTCGATGAACGCGATCTGTTCTTCGCCCAGATAGACGACCTTGTTGGTGTATTCGATGATCGGGGACGCGTCGGAGCCGACGAAATACTCGTTCTCGCCCACGCCGATGAGCAGCGGGCTGCCCTTGCGGGCGGCGATCATCTTGTCGGGCTCGTTGCGGTCCATGATCACCAGGGCATAGGCGCCGACCACGAGCCGCAGGGCCATCGGGACGGCTTCCTCCCAGCTCACGCCCCGCGAATCCATCATATACTGGATCAACTGGATCACGACCTCCGTGTCGGTCTGGCTCTGGAAATGGTAGCCGCGGCGCGTCAGTTCGGTCTTGAGCGACTGGTAGTTCTCGATGATGCCGTTGTGGATCAGGGCGAGGTTGTGGTTCTCGGAGTAATGCGGGTGGGAATTGACGTCGCTCGGCTCGCCGTGGGTAGCCCAACGGGTGTGCGCGATGCCGATGTTGCCGCTGACATCCTTGTCGGCGGTCAGTTTCTCAAGATCCCGGACCTTGCCCTTGGTTTTGTAGATGACCAGTTCGCGGCTGTCATTGATGAGCGCCACGCCGGCGCTGTCGTAGCCGCGGTACTCGAGCCGGGTCAGGCCCTTGATCAGGATGGGATAGGCCTGGCGGCCTCCCACATAACCAACAATTCCACACATACTATCTAACTGTTAACTAATTAATAATCCATTGAATCCAGCATCTCTTCCAACTGGCGGCGGTCCCGCTTGGTGGGCCGTCCGGCGCCGCGGTCACGCTGCAGGACGATGGTCTCGTGGGGGGCGTGCAGTTTGGCGCGTTCGTGCTCGGGGGTGAGGTCCTCGGCGTACTCGGGAACGAGCGAAGCGCCCATCCGGTTCTCCGCGACCTTGAGGACCTTGTAGGTCATCAGGGCCGGGCCCTTGCGCACCTCCAGCACGTCGCCGGCCTTGACGGCCTTGGACGGCTTGGCATTGACGCCACCGATCTTGACTTTGTTGCCATTGCAGGCGTCCGTGGCATCGCTCCGGGTCTTGAACACCCGGATCGCCCACAAATACTTATCAACCCTTATACTATCCATATCAACATCTTTCAAGCAGCCCCGGCAAACATTATGATCTGCGGTTACTTGCCAGGGAAATGTAATAGAAGAGGGTGGCGAGAGAACCGATGGCAGCGATGACATAGGTATAGGCCGCCCACTTGAGCGCATCGGAAGCCATCGGCTGCGTCGTGACATCCACGAACCCCGCCGCCGCCAGCCATCGGACCGCCCGCTGGCTGGCATTGATCTCCACGGGCAGGGTCACGAGGCTGAAGAGCGTCGTGACCGCAAACAGGCCGATCCCGATCCAGAGCAGCTGCGGAAACACATTCACCATCAGCACGCCCGCGAGCAGCACCCACTGCACCGTATTATTGGCGAAGTTCACCACCGGAATCAGCGCGGTGCGCAGGCGCAGCGGCGCGTAGCCCTCCGCGTGCTGCAGGGCGTGTCCCGTCTCGTGGGCCGCCACGGCGCAGGCCGCGATGGACGCCGAACCATAGACATTCTCGCTGAGATTGACCGTCTTGTCCTTGGGATTGTAATGATCCGTCAGTTTGCCGCCCACAGACTGGACCGTGACATCGGTGACCCCATTCTGCGCAAGCATCAGGCGCGCCACATCGGCACCGGTGAGCCCCCGCGGAGAAGGGATCCTGGAATATTTCGCAAACCGGCTGGTAAGTCGCTGCTGGACGAAGAAAGAGGCCAGCATCACCAGAAGCATCAAGAACCAAATGTACATTATCTGATCGTTTTATAATTACCGCATCCGCGAATATACGAAATAAGTCCGAAAAGACGACCAAAGGCCGGCAAAAATGCCGGCCTTTGGAAAAATGGAATCAAACGACAAGCGCTACTTCTCGAAGAAACGCTTGTACAGGCCCTGGAAGCCGGCACCGTGGCGGGCTTCGTCCTTGGCCATTTCGTGGACCGTGTCGTGGATTGCGTCATAGCCCAGCTTCTTGGCACGCGTGGCGATCGCCAGTTTGCCCTCGCAGGCACCGCACTCGGCCTCAGCGCGCTTCTTGAGGTTGGTCTTGGTATCCCAGACCACTTCGCCGAGCAGCTCGGCGAACTTGGCGGCATGCTCCGCCTCCTCGAAAGCGTAGCGGCGGAACGCGTCGGCTACCTCGGGGTAGCCCTCACGCTCGGCCTGGCGGCTCATCGCGAGGTACATGCCCACTTCGGTGCACTCGCCGTTGAAATGATCGTGCAGGCCCTGCATGATCTCGGCGTCCTCGACGACACCGTCTCCGAGGTGGTGTTCGCAAGCCCACTGGAGACCCTCGGACTTGACTTCCACGAACCTATCGCCCTTGGCGTGGCACTGCGGGCACTCAGCAGGAGGATTCTCCCCCTCATAAACATAGCCACAAACGAGACATCTGAATTTCTTCTTCATAATTGGATAAAAGATTAGCGATGCAAGATACGAAGAAAAAACAATCCTTCCAATTTAATAATACACGCCCGCGGGATTCTTGGGATCGTGTACGCAAACATCCCAGATCTTGCAGCACAAATCCTCGCCCTCGGGACCGGACACATACAGGGTCACGACATAATGGGTGCCGTCCTGCTTGTACTCGTGGACCGGATTCTGCTCGGTGGAGCTCGTACCGTCGCCGAAATCCCATTTCCAGGAAGTGACATTGCCGTAGCTCTTGTCGGTGAAGACGACGCGACGGGTGTCGGGCACGACATAGTGATCCCACGCAGCCTCGACCGGCCGGCGGAACTGCTTCTCGAGCGGCATCAGGGTGAATAGGCGCTCCATCGAAGCGTTGCCGAACATACGGTGATGTTTGGACAGGTTCCAGAAGCCATCGTTCCCGCGGCCGCCGTCGTAGTCGATCACCGCCCAGCACAGGCCGATCTTCTTGCCTTCGTAGAGGCGGCTCTCGGTGGAACGCGCCGGGCCTTCGGGGCTGGCGAAGTCGAACGGGGTGATGTAAAACTCGAATTTGAGGGTGCCGCTCTCGCCGTGCTTGAAGTCATACTTGTAGGCATAATTCGCGTACGGGAGTTCCTTGAGCCACTGCTGTACGCCCCAGACCATGGTCCAGGCCTTGCCCGGGGTGGGCGGGGTCATGATGTGGTAGTTCTGGGCGTGGACATTCTGCAGGGCGAAGAAGGCGTCGGTGCGGCTGAGGACCTCGCTGTTGAGCCGGAACTCGTCGGTATGGGGACCGCCGGACAGGTCTGCGTCCACCACGATCTCGAAGGTGTCGTTGCGCAGCTGGAGCTGGTTGAAGTCCCAGAAATTATCATAGGCCTCATAGTAGAAATACAGGCGGTTCAGACCCTCGACCCAGCCCACCTTGACCTTGATGTCGAGGGTGGACTTGTCGATGCCCTGGTGCTTGCCGCTGTCGTCCCACATCTCCTCCATCGGCACGACATAGCTGTCCGGCACGATGTCCCAGTCGGAGAAGTCGCCGTCGATCCGGGGGATCCGGTTCTTCGGGAACTGGAATACCTGGAAGCCCGGCTCCGTCACCTGGATGGTGAGGTCGAGCGGCTGCGGCGCCGGCTGCGGCGGCGCGGCCGGCCGCTGCCCCTGCTGCGGGCGCTGTGCCAAGCACAGCACCGGCAGCAGGCACAGCACCCATGTCAGGACTCTGCGCATACTAATACTTGTAAAGCTGGACCTTGATGAATTCCGGGGAAGGACGGCCGAAGTCGAGGCCCTGGCCGGAATAGTTCTCCTCGATGGCAGGGAGGATGTCGTAGCGGAGCTGGATCTCGTCGCCGTTGAGCCAGCGGCCCGGCACCCAGTTGCCGTCAGCGTCGAAGTCGCCGTGGACGACCTTGGCCAGACCCACAGTCTGCGCATTGCCCTCCTTGGGCTGGAAGACCACGCGGATGTTGGAGCCCAGGAAGGTAAAGTTGTCGGCATCGTCCTGGACCACGATGGCATAGCCCTGTGCGTCAGGAGCATAGGTGCCGCCGGTACGCTGCGGGGCGCCGCCGTTGCGGCGGCCGCTGGATACGAGCTCGAACTGGATCTTGTAGTCACCCATCACGACCTCGTCCTTGACGCGGGTCGGGTTGAGGGCCTTGACCCAGGTGCCGTGGATACGGCCCTCGGCCTGGGCCTTGAGGATCTCCTTGGAGAAGCAGCCGGCCTTCTTGTAGAAAGCGGCGAAAGTCTGGTTCTGCGGGGTCGTGGCGCCGCTCTCCAGGCCGAACGGGCTGTAGCCGATGGCGCCCATCTCGCCGATGGCGAAGGCGGCATTGGCCGCACCGCCCTGTCCGGCGTGGGACTCGGGGATGAAGACCGGGTTGCCGCTTCGGGAGTACATCCGCAGGATGTTCGGGAAGTCGGCGAGGTAGATGTCCGGGCTGAGGATGTCGATGGCCGGAGCGCCGGCACGCCAGATGTCGTGGTTCTGGGCCTGCGGGCCGCCGGAGGGATAGTTGCCGGGGCGCTTGTCCTCGGGCTGGACGATCCAGGCGTTGACGAAGGTCGGCAGGTCATACTCGGCCTTGCCGGCGGCGGAGACAATGTTCATATAGGAAGCGTAGTTCCAGGCCATGAAGATCTCGTCGGTGCGGTCGCCCTTGCCGAAGACCTCCTCCCAGGTGCCGGAGGTCTTGCAGCCGCTCTTCTTCCATGCGTCCATCGTCTCGGGCAGGAGGTTGTCCTTGTGGGCGACAAGCCAGTTGATCAGCTCGGCGGGCACCGGGCCGGCGAAAGCGGCATTGGCGGCCGGGCTGTAGTCGCGGGTGTAGCCGTGCAGGCCCACCTCGTTCTCCATCTGGATCATGATGACCGTCTGCTCGGCGGCATCGATCTCCTTGATGTGCTTCATCATCGCGGCATAGGCCTTGCCGTCGGCCTTAGCAGTGGCCAGGCCGAGCGTGCTCAGGATCGGGAGCTTCTTGCCTTCTTTGGTCAGTGCCGGCGGATACTTGGCATTGTCCTTCTTGACCCAGACCGGGTGATAGGAGCTCATGCCGTTCTTCCAGCTGCCGAACCAGAGGATGGCGAGCTTGAGGTCATTGGCGCGGGCGGCCTTGATCATCTCGTCCACGACGGTGAAGTCGAACTGGTCCTCGACGGGCTCGACCTGCTCCCAGGTCACGACGGCGAGGACGGTGTTCATCCCGCCCTCCTTGAGGTTGGCCCAGAGCGGCTCCATGTAGGCCGGACTGGAGGCGGAGGAGTTGCGCAGCTCGCTGGCCAGGGCCAGGAACGGCTCTCCCTTGACGATCAGCTGGGTGACGGGACCGCGCTTCTCGAGATGGGGTTGGGGAAGGTTGGATGCAGCGGAGGTTTGCTCCTGCGGAGCGGAGGTGCAGGCGGCTGCGGCAAGCGCAAGGACGCCGAGCAGAAGGGTAGATAATCGGTTCATTGGTTTATGCATAAATAATATGGTTTCTAACAAAATGTAAATATAACGATTTCCGACGGGTTTTCAAACCGGCCGCCGTCGGGCGGGTTGGCAAATCCGTCACAAATGCGCTGTAAACCGGTCAATGGAACACAAAAAAGAAGGTGCCCTACTCGAGCACCTTCCCATTCTCATCTACGATTTCATACTGCAGGATGCTGTGTTCGGTCTCTTCGACCAGGTCCAGCTTGCATTTGTATTTGCGTTTCCATTTGCGGAGGAAAGAGTTCCATCCGCGCGTCAGGTAGGCGCCCAGGATGGGGCTTACCCTGACGGTCATCGTCTTCTGTCCCTTCTCGGCGAGGTCGGCGATCTTGCGCTCGATCTCTTCGTCGATGACCACGGTGGAGGTGATTCGGCCGGTACCGTGGCAGAGGGGACATTTCTCGGTGGTGTTGATCTCCGTCACGGGACGGATGCGCTGGCGGGTCAGCTGCATCAGGCCGAACTTCGTCAGGGGCAGCACGTTGTGCTTGGCCCTGTCTTCGGCCATCAGGTCCCGCATGTACTTGTAGAGGTCGTTGCGGTGCTCGGGCTTGGCCATGTCGATGAAATCGACGATGACAATGCCGCCCATATCGCGCAGCCGCAACTGGCGGGCAATCTCCTCCGCGGCGATCTTGTTGACCTCGAAGGTGTTCTCCTCCTGGTCGTTGGTCTTGGCCCGGATGCCGCTGTTGACATCGATCACGCCCAGGGCCTCGGTGGTCTCGATCACGAGATACGCACCCTGCTTCATCGGTACCACCTTGCCGAAAGAACTCTTGATTTGCCGGGTGACCTCGAAATGGTCGAAAATCGGCTCCCGTCCTTCGTAGAGTTTGACGATCTTCTCCTGCTCGGGCGAGATCAAGGAGATGTACTTGCGCGTCTCTTCGTACACCTTCCGGTCGTTGACGTGGATATTGGTGAACGAGTCGTTGAGCAGATCACGCAGCACGGTGGTGGTCTTGGAGTACTCGGTGAAGAGGAGTTTCACCCCCTTGGATGCAGCCACTTTCTTCCAGGAACTCTCCCATTTCTCGATGAGCAGGCGGAGTTCGGCCACGAGCACGGCGGCCGTCTTGCCTTCGGCGGCCGTCCGGATGATAGCGCCGTAGTTTTTGGGGAGGATGCTCCTGACGAGGGTCTCGAGCCTCTTTTTCTCCTCTTTGGAGGAGATTTTCTGGGAAACGCTTACCTTCTCGGCAAAAGGCAGCAGTACAATATTGCGTCCTGCCAATGAAATCTCCGCAGTCAACCTGGATCCTTTCGTCGAAATCGGCTCCTTGGTGATCTGGCAGATGATCATCTGTCCGACCTTGAGGTGGTCTTCCACCCGCCCCTCCTTGGCGAGGACGGGTCCGAGTTTCATCCCGGAATAGAGCTTGCCGAGATCCCGGTTGGGATTGCTCTCGCGTACGAACGTGTCGAACGCCTTGAAATACAAGCCCAGGTCAAGGTAGTGGATGAAAGCCTCCTTGCTGTCGCCGATGTCCACGAAAGCAGCGTTCAGGGCGGGAAGGATCTTCTTGACCTTGCCAAGGTAGACATCCCCGACCGTGAAGCTCTGACCCTGGTTCGATTCCCGGTTCAGCTCGATCAGCCGGTGGTTCTCCAGCAGAGCGATCCGGACCTCGGAGGACGATACGTCCACCACCAGGTCTTTGTCTGTTTTCGCGGTTTCCATTGTCATCATTATATCAAGAAAAAGCCCGCCGGATCTCCCGTCAGGCTTCCCTCGACTACTTCTTCTTGTGTCTGTTCATACGCAAGCGCTTCTTGCGCTTATGCGTGGACATCTTATGTCTCTTATGCTTCTTTCCGTTAGGCATAGGGCTGGAATTAATTATTTGCTCTTGACCGCCGCCACGAAAGTCTTGGAAGGCTTGAAGGCCGGAATGTCGTGGGCCGGAATAGTCATGGTGGTCTGCTTGGTGATGTTGCGGGCTGCCTTCTGGGCGCGGTGCTTGATGATGAAGCTGCCGAATCCACGGAGATAGACAGGGTTACCCTTGATCAGAGAAGACTTGATGCTCTCCATAGTAGCCTCGACCACGGACTGGACGGCCGCTTTCTCGACGCCGGTGGCTTTTGCCACTTCGTTCACGATTTCTGCTTTAGTCATAGCTGTATATATTTTAAATTTGTTATGCTCAGCGGTTTTGGAGTGCAAAAATAGGGTTATTTTTTTATTATTCAAAATGATATTTGCAGTTTTTGGCAGTGGCACGGAGATTGACTATATTCGCACCCGGGTCATTGCGCCCCGATTACTGACATTTTGACACGAATATGAGACAAGATAAAGAATTCAACCTCCCCGCTGGCGCAGAAGTCAGCATCATTCCCGTCATGCAAGGCGAAGGTCTGCTGAAGATCGACGAGTCCGAACTCCCCGATATCCTCCCCATCCTCGCCCTGCGTAACGCCGTGCTCTTCCCGGGCGCCGTCTTCCCGATCACGATCGGTCGGGAGAAATCCGTCCGGCTCATCCAGGACGCCGAGAAGGAAGGCTTCTTCATCGGCGCCGTGCCGCAGAACGACGTGATGGTCGAGGATCCCCAGGAAGAGGACCTCAGCCGCTACGGCTCCGTATGCCGGGTCCTCAAGACCCTCGAGATGCCGGACGGCACCATCACCGCCATCCTCCAGGCCTTCAAGCGCCTGTCCCTGGATGCGGTGCTCAGCTACGAGCCCTACATCACCGCCCGCGTGCACTATCTCCCGGAAGTTCTCCAGGAGGATAGCAAGAGCACGGACATCAAGGCCATCAGCGAGTCGCTCAAGGACAAGGCCATCAACATCCTGCGCGTCAGCAACATCGGCACGCGCGAGACGATCGGGGCCCTCAAGGCCATCGACGACTTCCGTTTCCTGGTGAACTTCATCGCCACCACCATCGAGGTGGAGAACTTCGAGTCCAAGATCCAGCTCCTCGAGTA
>JAEEVG010000108.1 GCA_016290835.1 Bacteroidales bacterium
AGCAGTTCCTTGGAAGTCAGGGCCTTCAGCTGCGCGTCGCTCATCGCGGAGGCCTGGATGTATTCCGGACCGTACTCGATGTAGTTGGTCAGCGCGTTGGAGCAGGAACCCTGGGTCTTCTTGGCATTCGCCCGGTTCTTGAGCAGGTCGGCCTTGAGGTTGGCGAGGACCGCCTCGTCCGGCACGGCGTTCGCAACCAGGTTTTCGACGATACGCATGGCCTCCGCCATGTTCTCGCTCAGGCCGCGGATGCTGAAGGAGGTCTGGTAAGAGGAAGCGCCGAGGCTGTAGCTGCAACCCAGTTCGTACATCCGGGAAGCAATCTCAGAAAGGCTCATGTCGGGCGTTCCCAGATAGCTCAGGTAGTTGAAGGCGACGCCCAGGGCGGGATCCTGCTGCGTGCCATAATTGAACACACCGTTGAGCGTGAAGATGTCATTGATCTCGTTGTGCTTGTAGAGCACGTCGGCTCCCGGGGCGAGGGAGAAGGTGGACATGTCCTTGCTGAAATCCAGGAAGACGGGCTCGATGGGCTTGACACGCTTCTTCTGGATCTTCGCCAGGAAAGCGCTGGTCTTGTCGCGGTTCGTCACGATCGGGGTGATCTTCGGAGCGGAGATCTTCTGGACGGTATCATCCACGCCCTGGCGCTTGAAAATCACGGCATAGGCCTGCTCGCCGAGATACTGGTTGGCAAAAGCGACCACATCCTCCTTGGTCACGGCCGCCAGGCGGTCGAGTTCGTGGCAGGCGTCTTCCCAGGGAATGCCGTCGATGAACGCATTCACATAGTTGCGGGCGCGGGAGCTGTTCGACTCCAGCTGGCGCATCTGGCTGAGCTTGACATTGTTGATCGTGGCGGCGATCAAGGACTCGTCGAAATCGCCGCTGCGCAGGCGGGCCACTTCCTTGAGAATCAGGTCGCGAAGGGCCTCGAGGGTCTGGCCCTGCTTGGGGCTGCCCATCACCATGAAGGAACCGTAGTCCGGCTGGCTCTGGTAGCCGCCGCGGACGGACAGGGCCTTCTGCTGGCGCATCACATCCAGATCCAGCAGGCCGGCAGTGCCGTTGTAGAGGATGGAACCGGCAATCTCCGCCACGGCCGCCGTCTTGAGATCGGAGGCACCGGGCAGGCGCCACGCAATGGTGAGGTTCTCGGATTCGAGACCATAGACATCGCGGACGATCGGCGCCGTGATCGGCTGCTCCGGCTCATACTTCAGCACGGGGATGTTCGGATTGGGCTTCCAGTCGCCGAAATACTTCTCGATGGCGGCGACCATCTCGTCCGGGTCGAAATCACCGGCCACGCACACAGCTATGTTGTTGGGAACATAGTAGTTGGCGATGTGGGCCTTGATGTTGGTGATGGAGGGGTTCTTGAGGTGTTCCTGGGTGCCGATGGTGGTCTGCTGTCCGTAGGGATGGTGCGGATAGAGAGCCTTGGCGAGGGCCTCATAGACCTTCTCGCTATCGCGGGTCAAGGTCATGTTCTTCTCCTCATAGACGGTCTCCAGCTCGGTGTGGAAACCGCGGATCACCAGATGGCGGAAGCGGTCCGCCTGGATGCGGGCCCAGTTGTCAATCTGGTTGGAGGGGATATCCTCGGTGTAGACGGTCTCGTCGTCGGAAGTCCAGGCATTGGTGCCGGAGGCGCCGATGACAGCCATCAACTTGTCATACTCGTTGGGGATGGCCAGCTTGGAGGCCTCATAGCTCACCGAGTCGATCTGGTGGTAGATCGCCAGGCGCTCCGCCTCGTCCGTGGTCTGGCGGTAGACCTCAAACAGGCGCTCGATCTCGTCGAGCAAAGGCTTCTCAGCAGCGTAATTCACCGTACCGAACTGCTCGGTGCCCTTGAACATGATGTGCTCCAGGTAGTGGGACAGGCCGGTGGTCTCGGAGGGGTCGTTCTTGCTGCCCACCTTGACGGCCATGTAGGTCTGGATGCGGGGCTGTTCCTTGTTGACGGACATGAAAACCTTCATGCCGTTATCCAGGGTGTACATCAAAGTCTGCTGGGGGTCACCGGGAACGGTTTCGTAGGTCACGGTGCGTTTGCAGGCTCCGGCAGCCAGAAGCAGAACGGCGGCCGAGGCGATCAATAAGAGTTTCTTTATCATAATAAATGCGTTATGTACGGATTAGAGCCCACAAAAGTAAGAAAAAATATGGCGATTTCTTGCTTTTTTGCCAAAAACTATCTACTTTCGTGGCGAAGTTTTTCATAGTTTAAGTTTAGGTTAAGTAACGGGCCAGTCGCAGGGATGCAACTGGCCCGTGAATTATTTTCACGCGCCAGCTGCATCCCGCTACGCTTCCAAATCCTTCTGCAATCTTCCTCCCGGCGGGTAGACCGGTCTCCGGCGAAAGCTCAGCCGCAGCAGGATCCGGTCCCCCGGATCCGGTCCCCGCCCTGCGGGGAGCGAGGATGGACGCCGAGACGGAGACCGGTCTGCCTGCCAGAAAGAAGCGGAAGGTTTGCCGGACACCCTGACCGCCGC
>JAEEVG010000109.1 GCA_016290835.1 Bacteroidales bacterium
CATCGCCCTCGCCGGCTGCGGCAACGTCGCCTGGGGCGCCGCCACCAAGGCCAAGGAGCTCGGCGCCAAGGTCGTCGCGATCTCCGGTCCGGACGGTGTCTGCCACATCCCGGACGGCATCACCAAGGAAATGATCGACTATATGCTCGTGATGCGCGCCTCCAACCGCAACATGGTCGAGGACATGGCCACCGAGTTCCCCGACAAGGCGTTCTTCACCGCCGGCAAGAAGGCCTGGTCCATCCCTGTGGACATCGCTCTCCCTTGCGCTTTCCAGAACGAACTCTCCGAGGACGACGCGAAGGAACTGGCCGCCAACGGCTGCTGGTGCTGCTGCGAAGTCTCCAACATGGGCTGCCAGCCGGGCGCCATCCACTTCTTCCAGCACAACGGCGTCCTCTTCGCCCCGGGCAAGGCCGTGAACGCCGGCGGCGTCGCCACCTCCGGTCTCGAAATGACCCAGAACGCGGAGCACATCAGCTGGAGCGGCGAGGAAGTGGACGCGAAGCTCCACTTCATCATGAAGTCCATCCACGAGCAGTGCGTCAAGTTCGGCACCCAGCCGGACGGCTCCGTCGACTACGTGAAGGGCGCGAACATCGCCGGCTTCATGAAGGTCGCCCAGGCCATGCTGGAGCAGGGCACGATCTAAAACCGGACTTTTTCTTCGAAAGAGGATGGCTGCGAAGGCCATCCTCTTTTTTTATGTCGGGGATAATTGTTACATTTGTAAATTGTTTTAGGAATCAAGAACCGACGATATGAGAAAACTTGCAGCCGCCGTGGCGCTTCTTTCCCTCGTGGCCGTCTCCTGTGAAACCCACAGGACCAAGGCGGACCGGCTGGTGGAGAATTACGCCGTGGTCAAGATGCCCGCTCCGGACCTCTCGGGCATCACCGACAATGGCAAGGAAGTCCTGAACCTGTACCGCTTCGCCGCCGACGAAGTGGACAAGATTTACTGGAAACAGAATTTCGGGGAAAAGGATGCCTTCCTCGGCTCCATCGCCGACCCCGCCGCCAAGCTGTATGCCGAAATCAACTACGGCCCCTGGGACCGCATCGACGGCAAGCCTTTCGTGGAAGGGTTTGGCGCCAAGCCCGCCGGCGCCTGCTTCTATCCGGCCGATATGACCGCGGAGGAGTTCAAGGCGTTCGACGACCCGGCCAAGAACAGCCCTTATACCCTCGTCCAGCGTGCCGATGACGGTTCCTTGAAGACCGTCTGGTACCACGACGCCTATGCCGAGCCCATCGGCAAGATCGCCGACTACCTGAAGGCGGCCGCCGACATCACCATCAAGCCCAGCGTCCGCGAATACCTCCTCAAGAAGATCGAAGGCCTCCGGACCGACGACTATTATGCGAGCGACAAGGCCTGGCTGGAGATGACCGACAGCAAGATGGACCTCGTGATCGGCCCGAACGAGGCCGTGGACGATGCCCTCTACGGCACCAAGGCCTCCTACGGCGCCTACGTGCTCCTGAAGAACCTGGAGCGCACCGAGGAGCTGAACGCCCTCTCGGCCCGCCTCCCGGAGTTCCAGGATATGCTCCCCGGCGACCCGGCCCACCGCCATTTCGTCCCCGGCGCCGAATCCGACATCTTCTCCTGCAACGTGCTCTACTGCAGCGGTTACACCAATGCGGGATTCAAGGTCATCGGCATCAACTTCCCGTATGACGCGAAGGTCCAGGAGGAACTGGGCACCCGCACCATCCTCTTCGACAACGTCATCCGCGAGAAATTCAACCGCACCGTCTTCCCGGTGGGCATGACCCTCCTGGAAGGGGCCCATCAGGCCCATCTGGACGCCAGCGCCTTCTACTGGATCATCGCCTTCCGCGAGATCGCGAAGGGACTGGGCGTGAAGGAGACCGTGAACGGCAGGGGTTCCGTCGCCGACGCCCTCGGAAACGAGGCGCTGGTGGTCGAGAAAGCGAAATCCAACGTGCTGGGCGCGTACCTCTGCGCCAAGGAGGTGGAGGCCCATCGCATCTCCGCCCTCATCCAGAAGGAAGATGTCCTGGCCACCTTCGTCGCCAACACGATCCGTTCCACCCGTTTCGGCGCGGCGGACCCGACGGGCATCGCCAACATCGCCGTGTACAACTACCTGGTCGAGTGCGGCGCCATCACCCGCATGGCTTCCGGCCGCTATGACATCGACTACGGCAAGACCTGGACGGCCCTCGAGACCCTCGGCGCCGAGATCCTCCGGGTCCAGGCCCTCGGCGACCTCGTGTCCGCCCGTTCCTATGTCCAGAAATATGGCGTCGTCACGCCCGGCATCGAGGCCGACATCGTCTCCCTGGAGCTCGAGAAGATTCCGGTGGACATCCGTTTCATTTATGAGAAATAACAATTCCAGATAATGGCCAAGAAATTCAACCTCAAGTATGGTGTGTTTCTGCCGCTTGTGCTGCTCATCACCATCTTCCTCTGGGCCGTCCCGGTGTCGTTCTACGGCATCGAGGCCCTGA
>JAEEVG010000002.1 GCA_016290835.1 Bacteroidales bacterium
CGAGGATGGCGTTGAGGGACAGCTCGACACCCTTGTTGGAGGTCTGGCCGATGTTGGCATAGGTGCTGGTGAAACCGGTGATGGCCGGCAGGGTCATGTTCATCAGCAGGTCCTTGGTGCTGTTCCAATAGAGGTCGACAGTACCGGAGAGACGGCCGTTGAGCACGCCGAAGTCGATACCGAAGTTGCGGGTGACGGTGGTCTCCCACTTCAGGTTCGGGTTCGCCATGGAAGTATCGATGGTGTAGGTGCCGTACTTGGCGTTGTCGATGCTGTAGTATGCAGCGTCAGCCTTCCAGCTCTGGGACCAGAGGTCGGCGTTGATACGGTCGTTACCGACGGTACCGTAGGAGAGACGGAACTTGAGGTCGTTGAGCCAGTTCACATCCTTGAGGAAAGGCTCCTCGCTGGCGCGCCATGCGAAGGCGGCGGCGGGGAAGTAACCCCAGCGGTGGGACGGGGCGAACTTGCTGGAACCGTCAGCACGGAAGGTGACCGTGAAGAGGTAGCGGTCGAGCAGCGTGTAGTTGACACGGCCGAAGAAGGAGAGGATACGCTCCGGGGTGCTGTAGCCCGTGTAGAACTTACGGGTGACGGTGGAGGCAGTCTCATCGAACTGGTCGATCATCGTGAAGGCGTTCTCCTTGGTGAAGTTGGCGGGGAAGTGGTCGGCGGTGATGGTCATGGAGTCGCCGCCGGTGTTGGACATTTCCTGGCCGAGGAGGAAGTTGAAACGGTGGGCCTGGTTGAGTTCCAGCTCATAGTTGAGGGTGTTGGTCCAGCGCATCGTCCAGGAGTTGCCCTGGAAGACGGTGGCGTTGCCCGCGTGCTGCTTCTCACCGGTGGAGTCGTCGATGAAGTTGTTGCGGATGGCGCCGCTCCAGGTCTTGTTCTGGTTGTAGGCGCGTCCGGCGGAGAGGTCGGTGTGGTAGGTCAGGCCCTTGACGATGTTCCAGTTGAGGGAGAAGGTGCCGCGGAGCGCCTGGCGGCGCTGCTCGGGCTCATAGTCGAGGAGCTGCTTGACCGGGTCGTAGACGTCCCAGAGGACGCCCTTGCCGTACTGCTCGACGGCTCCTTTCTGCAGGGCGTCGAGGTTGCCGTACTGACGGATGATGTCCGTGGCGATCGGGCGGTAGCGGTAGGAGGAGGAGAGGACGGAACCGCTGCGGCTGCCGGTGCCTTCGTAACCGAAGGAGGTCATGTCCGTGTAGCGGAGGTCCATCGCGACGTTGAGGCGGTCGGAGATCTTCTGGTTGATCTTGAAGGAGAGGTTGCCGCGCTTCTGCCAGGAGGCGATCTTCATACCGTTCTCGTCATTCCAGTTGGCGGAGACGAGGACCTTCGTGGACTCGGTACCGCCGGAGATGGAGAGGTCGTGGCTGTGGGAGAAGGAGCTGTTGTAGACTTCCTTCTGGACGTCATACTGCTGGACGCTCTTGTAGCGGTTGATGTCGCCGTACTGTCCGATGCCGTAGAGCTCGGTGAACGGGTCGGCGGCGTAGGACTGGTCGTGTGCATAGGCATTGGCCCAGATATAGTAGAGGTAGTCGTAGGGACCGAGGGCCTGGAGGTACTTGGTCGGGGTGTTGAGCTTGGCGTAGCCGCTGTAGGTGACGCGGACCTTGCCTTCCTTGGCGCCCTTGGTGGTCACGAGGATGACACCGTTGGCGCCGCGGGCACCGTAGATGGCGGTGGAGGAGGCGTCCTTCAGCACGTCGATGCTCTCGACCTGGTCGGACGGGATATCAGCGAGGGTGCCGACGACACCGTCGATGAGGATGAGCGGGTCATTGCTCTGGGAGATGGAGCCGCCGCCGCGGACGCGGATGTTCATCGTGGCACCCGGACGACCGTCCTGGGAGATGATGTTCACACCCGGCATCTTGCCCTGGAGGGCCTGGGCCACGTTGGCGACCGGAGCAGCGGTAAGCTGCTTGCTGTTGACGGAAGCGACGGAGCCGGTGAGGTCGCGGCGCTTGACGGTCTGGTAACCGATGACGACGGTCTCGTCGAGGAAGAGGGCGTCTTCGTTGAGGACGAAGTTGACCGTGGCCTGGTTGGAATAGTTGACCGTCTGCGAGGTGTAGCCGATGCAGGAAGCCTCGAGGACGGAGTTCGCGGGAACATTGATGGAGTAGTTACCGTCGAGGTCGGTGACGGCGCCGATGGTGGTGCCGCGGACGACGACACTGGCGGCGACGATGGGCTCGCCGTTGGCGTCCTTGACGGTTCCCGTGACTTTGTTCTGGGCAAAGGCAAGCGTGCCGCTCAGGAGGAGCAGGAAGCTCGCGATCGCCATGCGGAGATGATTCTTCATCATGTGGGAATTTTGGTTAAACATTTATGGTAAGTAACAAATTGTTTCGTGTCATCCAAAAAAAAGCCCGCAAATATACGAAATTTTCAGATATTTAGACTTTAAGCGCAAATATTATATATACTGATTCGATAATGCTTATAATTGAATATAATCAAAAGCGGGCGGCCGGGGAATATCCCGCGGCCGCCCGCCCTTCCGGAGGGGGAATCTGTCAGTTCCTCGCGATGAAGTCGAGGATGGTGCGGTAGTAGCGCATCTGGTTGTCCAGGCCTTTGTAACCGTGGCCCTGGCCTTCCATGATGAGGAATTCGACCGGTTTACCCTCGGCCTTGAGTTTGTCGTAGAGCATTTGCGAGCCGCCGATGTCCACGCGGTCATCGTGGTCGCCGTGGATGAGCAGCAGCGGACCGGAGATGCAGTCGGTGTGGTTGATGGGCGAACGGTCCATCAGCTTGTCCTTCTCCGTCACCGGGTCGCCTGCCTCCAGGTAGTCCCAGTCGGGAATATTGGAGTGGTAGTGCTCGTAGATGATGTCGCTGAAGCCGGCCACGGCAATGCCGAAACCGAAGGGGAAGGAGGCCTTGAAGCCGTTCACCTCGCCCGGGAAAGTCATCAGGCGCATCGTCTCGTAGCCGCCGTGGCTCATACCGAAGCAGCCCACCCGCTCCGGGGGGATGCCCAGCATCTCGGAGACATACCTGGCGCAGTAGATCATGTCGATGGTCTCGTTGCCGCCCAGATCGTGGTCGTTCAGGGCCGCGAAGTCCCGTCCGAAGCCGCTCGAGCCGCGGGGCGAGGCGCTCAGCACGTACATGCCGGCCGCGGTGAAGATCTGGTGCTCGACGTCGTAGGCATTCTCGCCGCCGTAGAAGGACATCACCATCAGGCGTGCCTGGTCCGCAGGGAGCGGATTCTCGGGCACCATCAGGTAGGCGTGCAGCAGGCGGGTTTCGCCCGTGGCGGGATCGATGTCGAAGGTCGGGATGCTCAGTTTCTGCGCGTGCGAGGCGATCATGCTCTTCTTGGTGGCTTCAGGCAGGTCCACCAGCACTTCCTGCTGCAGGGCGCTGCCGTCGAAGTCCACCGTCCAGATCTGGAAGAGGATGTCGGTGGCGCCGGCCTGGAAGTACATCTTGCTGCCCACCGTGGTCTGCAGGGTGAGCGTGGCGGGGTAGTGCGCCTGGGCTACTTCCTGTCCCTCCGGGGTCAGCACGGCCACGTCGGATCCTTCCGGGCTGGTGCGCACGGTGGCCAGATACTTCTTGCCGTCCCGCTCGATCCACTTGGCGTTCAGGTCCTGCTTGTAGTCCGTGATCGGGGTGGTGACGCCCGTGCTGCGGTCGTAGGCGTAGAGGTTGGCATAGCCGCTCTGGTCGGAGAGGAAGTAGGCAACGTCCCGGGAATACCAGGGCGAAATCACGGCGCAGCCGCTCAGGCTGGCTTCCAGGGAAGGATCCGTCACCACCTTGTATTCGCCCGTGGCGAAGTCCAGGTAGGCCATGTTGGTATAGGTGCGGTTCACTTCCTTGAGGACCGTGATCATCGCGCCGGTATTGTCCGGGCTGAAGGACACCTCGCTCCAGGTCATCCGGAAGTCCGGGCGGTCGGTGCAGATGAGGCGGTTCTCGCCGGTGACCACGTTCAGGACGTGGAATTCGTCCACGTGATCGTTCTCAACCTGGCTCACGCGGGCGATGTAGCCCGCCAGGGTCTTGTCGTCATTGAAGCTCCAGCCATAGATGTAGGGGACGTCGGTGAAGCAGGTGGTCTCGCCGGTCTGCGGGCCCATCCGGTAGAGGTCGATCTTCTCGTCGTTGGCCTGGTCACCCATCCAGTAGAGCTTGCCGTCCTTCTCATTCCAGTGCGGATGCCAGAAGTTGCGCTTCGACCAGTCCTCCGCGGAGATGACTTTGCCCTTCCCGATATCGGTGCTTTCGGCGAGGTCCAGCATCAGGAGGGGATTGCCGTCCGCGTTGCGGACATACATCAATTTGGTGGCGTCCTCGGAGAGGTAGAAACCATAGGTGGAATAGGGGAATCCTTCCACGAAGGAAGCCACGTCCACGTCGCGGTCCAGGAAGCGCACGGTCCCTTCTTGCTGCGAGCAGGAAAGGAAAAGGAATGCCGCCGTGAGCAGCAGCATTCCTTTCAAAAACAGGTTTCTCATTACTTTCTCCAGAACTCGTTCTGGTCAGCGTTGGTGAGGGCCTTGTTGTAGAGCATTTCAACCTCGGGGATGGGGAGCATGAAGCGCGGGCTGTCAGCAGGGAGCTGGTTGACGGTGGCCCAGTGCTCGATATCCTTGGTGCGGTCGAGGGGCTGGTGCAGACGCTTGATGTCGTGCAGGCGGAAACCCTCGCCGTAGAGCTCCTTGCGGCGCTCGAGGTAGATGTTCTCCAGCGTGGCTTCGGTCGGGGTGGCGCCACGGGCGACCTGCAGGGCGTTCAGCACGCTCTTGGCGCCGGTGCCGTTGTGCGCCTCGCACTCGGCCTTGATCAGGTAAGCCTCGGCGATACGGGCCAGCGCGAAATCGGCATCACCCACCATCGTACGGTGGCTGAACTTGCTGGTGAACCAGCCATCCTCCTCGAAGAAGTAGAAGGGGAAGAGTTTCCGGCAATCCGTATCCTCGAAAGTATCGCGGAAACGCTTGGTCCAGCGGACGGTGCTGTAGCCGTAGAGAGGATCCTCGAAGAATTCGTCCTCCCAGGGAGTATCCAGGTATTCCGTGTCGTTGATGTCGGCCTTGCCGTTCTCGTCGGCACTGTAGGCGGCGGCGGCCAGATAGTAGAACGACGGGATGGAGGCGTAGTAGTTGGACGTGGTGGGATTGAAGGTGTAATACATCAGCCACTCGTTGTTGGGATCCTTGAAGCCGGCGCGGTATTCTTCCTGGCTCATCAGGTTGCTGCCGTCGAAGACGCCCGAAGCAGCTTCCTCGGCGTACTTCTTGGCATTGGCCCAGTCTTCCATCTCCAGATAGGCGCGTGCCATGAAAAGGGCGCAGGACTTGGGGGTGAAGTAGTCCCGGCTGGCGGCGGAGCAGTGCTGGCGGCCGTAATCCAGGTCTTTCAGGGCCTGCTCGTAGGTAGCCTTCAGGCTGGCTCTGCCCAGGTGCTCCACGGCGGCGTTGGCCGGCGTGGTGCGCAGGATGATGCTGGGCGCTTCGGGATTGGTGGAGTAAGCGGGCGCGAACAAACGGGCCAGCCGCAGGAACATGAAGCCGCGGAGGGCATAAGCCTGGCCGAGGACATTTTCCTTACCGGCCTCGTCAGGCATATCGGTGACATAGGCGATGATGTTGTTGGCGGCATCGATGCCCATATAGTCATACTGCCAGATGTAATTGGAATAACCGAACCACCAGGGATCCGACTCGGGGACCTGGGAATAGGTATAGGAATAGAGGTTCCAGTTGTAGGTATCGATTCCGTAGCCGCCGGTGGTCATGAGGGCGTCCTCACCCATCACCTCGGACATGATGGTGCCGAGCGAGTTGGTATAAGCGTAACCGATCCACATGATGCCGCCGTTGAGAGCTGTCTGGGCCGAAGCGACAGACGAGAAGATCTGGGTGTCGGAAACGGCGTTGGAGGGAACCGGATTCAGTTTCTCCTTGGAGCAGGAGCACAGGCCGAACAGGGCGATGATAGCAATATAAATCGTCTTTTTCATAATCCGTTCATTTTAGAAAGTGATATTCACGCCGAAAGTATAGGTGCGGCTAAGCGGAATGTAGTTGGGATAAGCGTCGTAGCCGCCGATACCGAAGAGGTCGATATCGTCATAACCCTTGTACCGCTTGTCCTTGAACACGGTGAAGAGGTTGTCGGCATTCACGTAGAAGCGGGCGCCGGAGATCACGCCGGTCTTTTTGAGCAGGCTCTTGGGCAGGCTGTAGGACAGGTTGAGGTTCTTGAGCTTCAGGTAGGTAGCGTCATACAGGAAACGCGTGCTGGGAGAGTTGCTCAGGTTGTCGTTGGAGTTGATGTACCGGGGCACGTCGGTATTGGTGTTCGTCGGGGTCCAGGCATTGATTTCATCTGCGTTGATGTTCTTGCCGGAGTTGTTGCCCTCGTGCATCATGTTGGCATACAGCGCGTCATAGAACTTGCCGCCCAGGTTGTAGTAGAACATGAAGGAGAGGCTGAGACCCTTCCAGGAGAGACTGTTGGTCAGCGAACCGAAGCCCCAGGGCGTCGCGCGGCCCTGCAGCTCATAGTCAGCCTGGGAATACTTGTTGGTGGTGCCGTCGCCTTTCTTCCAGAGCGGGTCGCCGGTGGTCTTGTCCACACCCATCCAGGTGGGCATGTAGAACTCGTACTGGCTGTACCCGATCTTCCAGATCTTCTTGGTGTCGGACATCGTGATGTCATCGTCGCCGGCCAGGTCGAGGATCTTGTCGGCATTCGTGGTGAAGTTGAAGGCGATATCCCAGTTGAAGTCGCCGGTCTGGACGGGGGTGGCGTTCAGGACGAATTCAGCACCCGTGTTCTTGACCTTGGCCAGGTTCATCATCACGCTGCTGATACCGTGGGAGGCAGGGAGCGGGAAATCATAGAGGAGGGCGTCGGAGGCCTTGTTGAAGAATTCGATGGAACCGCTGATGCGGTTGCGGAGGAAACCGAAGTCCAAACCGATGTTGAGCATCTTCTGCTTCTCCCAACCCAGGGCCGGGTTGTCCAGGGAGGAGTGGCCCAGACCGGAGTTGTAGCCGTACTGGTAGTCGCTGGAAGCGACCCAGAGGCCCAGGGACTGGTAGCGGCCTACGCCGGCATTGTTGCCGGAGGTACCGTAGCTGGCGCGGAGCTTGAGGTCGTTGATCCAACCCAGTTCCTGCATGAAGTCTTCCTGCGTGATTCTCCAGGAAGCGCCCAGACTGAAGAAGTTGCCCCACTTGTGGTCGGCGCCGAACACGGAGCTGCCGTCGCGGCGGAACGAACCGGAGACGAAATACTTCTGGTCGTAGCTGTACTCGGCGTGGCCCAGATAGGACATCAGGGCGGCATCCGTATACCAGGAGGTGACGGACTGCGGCGTGCTGGCGCCGGAAAGCTCCGTCATGAAGTCGAAGGCGAACCCGGTGGCGGTACCGTCGAAGCGGGTGATCCGGCTCTGCCAGTACTCGTAACCGGCCATTGCGGAGACATTGTGCTTCTCGGCGAAGGTGCGGTTGAAATTCAGCGTCGTGGTGCTGGTGAACATCAGGTCGCTGGTCTGCGTGCGGCCGCCGCGGCCACTATAGGCGGGGCCGTCTCCGTGGAATTTGTTCCAGTAGAAAATATCATACACGGAAACATAGTCGGGGGAGAAGGTCGTCCGGGCGGTGAGGCCGTCCATGAACTTGACCTCCGTGAAGAAGGAAGCCAGCAGACGGGCCGTATTGGCCTTGTTGATATTCATATACGGGATGGCGACCGGGTTGAAGTCCTTGGCGGCCGGGTTGGTCCAGTTGTACTGCTTCTCGCCGGCTTCGTCCAGGATGTAGTTGCCATTGGAATCCACCTTGTACACAGGAACGGCATTCGGGAAGGAAACCGCATTGTACAGCGGGGAAGCACCGGCGCTGGAGGCGCGCTCGGACACCTGGGTGGCGTAGGAGAACACCACGTTGGCGCCGCCCTTGAGCCAGGAATTGACCTTGGCTTCGATATTGGCCTTGCCGGAATAGCGGGTGTAACGGGCGGTCGGAGTCGTTCCCGTCTGGTCGAAGTAACCTGCGGAGAAGAAGTAGTTGACCTTATCGTTGCCGCCGGTATAGCTGAGGCTGTAGTCCTGGGTGTAACCCTTCTGCATCACCTCGTCCTGCCAATCGGTGTCGATGACGATCTTGGCACCGCTGGCCACGTTTCCGCTGGCATCCAGCGGGAGGTCGGTGTTGTACGGGTTCCAGGAGAAGTAACCCTGGGTCTGGGCGTTGGCCCACTTGTAATCCTGGCCCTTGGCCGGATCCGCCAACTCCATGTAGCTATTGAAAACCAGCTTGTAGTAATCAGCCGAGCTGGCCATCTTGTACTGCTTGGGGACTGCGGAAACGCCGAAGGAGGCATTGAAGTTCACCTGGCCCTGACCGGACTTGCCGCTCTTGGTGGTGATGATCACCACGCCGTTGGCAGCACGGGAACCGTACAGGGAAGCGGCGGCGGCATCCTTCAGCACCGTGATGGACTCGATGTCCTGCGGGTTGATGGCGGAGATGATACTGGCTGTGGCGTCCTGGTCGCTTGCGTTCTTGGAGTAATTAGAGCTCGAGGTGGCCACACCGTCGATCACAAACAGCGGCGCGGAAGAAGCGTTGAGCGAACCGGTACCGCGGATGCGGAACGTGGTCGCAGCACCCGGCTGGCCGGAGGCGGCGGTCACCTGGAGACCGGCGACCTTACCCTGGAGAACCTGCTCGACGGAGGAAACGGGCTTCTGGGCCAGTTCCTCGGAGCGGACCATGGAGGCGGAGCCGGAGTAGGAAGATTTCTTGGCCGTGCCATAGGCGACGACGAGCACATCCTCCAGGGCCTCGGCGCTCGACTCGAGCGTCACGTCGATGCGGCTGCGTCCCTGGATGGGAACCACCAGGGTCTCGTAGCCGATGGAGGAGAAAACAAGCGTGGATCCCGAAGGAGCGCTGATAGAATAGTTTCCGTTGATGTCGGCGATCACACCGATGGTGGTGCCGCTGACGACGACGGATGCTGCGGGGACCGGCTCGCCGGTGGCGGCGTCGGTCACACCTCCCCGAACCGTAATGTTCTGAGCATAAGCGCAGAACGACGCGGCCAGGAGCAGGAGCGTGGTAATAATTTTGGTACTCTTCATAAAGTTATAGTTAACCTAAAATATTGAAAATTAGCTTAATCTTTAAAAAGGAGCGCAAAGATGGGAATATTTTTTTAGAAAAAGAAAAATAAATGCAGCACTTTTGGCCATTTCACTTTTTTGGGGGACATATAAAAGGAAAAAATCGTAACTTTGAGAACTAATAAACCGATTTACCGATGACCGCCCGCCGCTCTTTTTTCCTTTTGAGCCTGCTGCTTACTTTTATCATACCCGCGCGCTCGCAGGAGCGCGTGGCGCGTTGGGATTGTTTTGAACTCAGCCTTCCCGCCGCCGTGCGGGGCAACCCGTTCGAAGTCGAACTGAGCGCCACCTTCAGCTGTGCGGGCGAGTCCCGGACCGTCCGCGGCTTCTACGACGGCGACGGCGTGTTCAAACTCCGCTTCATGCCGGACCGGGAAGGGGAGTGGACCTATGTGACCGCCAGCCGGGTGTCCGCGCTGAACCGCAGGCGGGGCAGTTTCGTCTGCACGGCTCCCGGTGAGGGAAACCACGGCCCCGTGGTCCCGGACGGCCTGCATTTCAAATACGCCGACGGCATCCGCTACTACCCGGTCGGCACCACCGCCTACGACTGGATGCACGTCGGGGATGAGACGGCCGCCCGGACCGTGGCCGCCTTGCGCGAGTCCGGCTTCAACAAACTCCGGATGCTTTTCTTCCTGCACAACCTGCCGGTGGAGTACCCCGACATCTATCCTTTCGTGAAGCAGGCGGACGGGAGCTGGGACTATACGCGCTTCGATCCGGCCTATTTCCAATATGTGGAGCGGCGCATCCTCGCCCTGCAGGCAATCGGCGTGGAGGCGGACCTCGTGCTCTTCCACCCCTACGACGGGGGGCGCTGGGGTTTCGACCGGATGCCGCTCGAGGCCAACCTGCGCTACCTGCGCTACATCACGGCCCGCTTCTCGGCCTTCCGCAACCTGTGGTGGTCGCTCGCCAACGAATGGGACGGGGTCAAGGGCATCCCTGCCGGGGACTGGGACAAGTTCGCGCGGGCCGTCGCGGAGGGCGATCCCTATCACCACCTGCTCTCCATCCACGGCTACACCGCCACCTATTATAATTATTTCGACCCGGTATTCACCCACGCCAGCATCCAGGACCACGGTCCCGTGATGGAGCGCGGCCGCGCCCACACCGTCAGCCGGATCTACAAGAAACCGGTCGTCTTCGACGAAGTCTGCTACGAGGGCAATGTCGGGAGCCGCTGGGGATGGCTGAGCGGGCAGGAAATGCTGCGCCGGATGTACAACGGACTGATGTCGGGCACCTATGTCACCCACGCCGAGACCTTCAACGCCGAGGAAGGGAGCAGCACCGAGACGGCGGGCAATTTCCTGGCTTACGGCGGCACGTTCCGCGGCGAATCCTGGCGGAGGATCAAGTTCCTGCGCGCGATCCTGGATGACCTGCCGAACACCCCGGGCCTGGCAGACCACAACTGGGATGAATACACCACCACGGCCGGCGAGGGGTACTACCTGATCTATTTCGGCAATGAGATCCGCAATGAATGGACCTTCGACCTGCCGGTCAAGAACAACCTGTATCCCCGGCCGCAGGCCGGCCAGCAGTACCGCGTGGAGATCCTCGACACCTGGAATATGACGGTTACGGAGTGGCCGGTGGTCTTCGAGACCGGCGCGCCGGGCCGCTACCGAATCACGGACAAGGAAGGACGCGGCGTCCGGCTGCCCGATACCCCCTATCTGTTATTGAGAATCAAGAAGATATGAGACACCTGACCCTGTTTGCCGCGGCGGCCCTGCTGCTCGCCGCGTGCGCCGGCCCCGTGCCGAAGGCCCCCTACGGGACCTACGTCAACCCCATCCTCGGAGGAGACTATCCCGATCCGTCGATCGTCCGGGACGGAGATGATTACTATATGACGCATTCTTCGTTCGACTACAATCCGGGACTGGTGGTCTGGCATTCCACCGACCTGGTGCACTGGGAGCCGATCAGTTCTGCCCTGAAGACCTATCTGGGCAGTGTCTGGGCCCCGGACATCTCCAAGATCGGAGACAAGTTCTATATCTATTTCACCGTACATAACCGCAGCAACTGGGTGGTCTGGGCCGATACGCCCTACGGCCCCTGGAGCGATCCGGTGGACCTGCACGTCGGGCAGATCGACCCCTGCATCGCCGTGGCGGAAGACGGCACGAAATGGCTCTTCCTGAGCGGCGGCAACCGCATCCGGCTCACGGATGACGGACTGGACACCGTCCCCGGGACCTTCGAACACGTCTGGGACGGCTGGCCCATCCCAGAAGGCTGGCTCACCGAGGGCCTCGCGATGGAGGGCCCGAAGATCCGCAAAGTAGGGGACTGGTGGTATTTCGTGGCGGCCGAGGGCGGCACAGCCGGCCCGCCGACGAGCCACCTGGTGGCCATCGCGCGGAGCAAGAGCCTGGACGGCCCCTGGGAGGAGTCTCCCTACAATCCGCTGGTCCATACTTACCACAATACCGACCGCTGGTGGTCCCGCGGCCACGGATCGCTCATCGATACTCCGGACGGCCGCTGGTACATCGTCTATCATTCCTACGAGAACGGCTATTACAACTTGGGCCGCCAGACCCTGCTGGAGCCGGTCTGGCTGGATGAAGACGGCTGGTGGCGGAGCTATGGCGAGAACATCGTCGAAGACCCGATCGCGGCGCCCCTTCCCCAGGCGGAGCTGCCCGACCGGCACGACCGTCTGGGCGAATTCCGCATCGGCCTGGACTGGAAGTATTATAAGGACTTCGACCCTTCCCGGGCGAGCGTGCAGGATGGTACGCTGACCCTCCGGGCGGTCGGCGGCAGTCCGGCGGACGCCGCGCCGATGATGTTCGTCGCCGGCGACCACGCCTATGAATTCGAGGTCGAGATCGATCGCGATCCGGGGGCGACCGCCGGGCTGGTGATCTACTACAACAGCCAATATTACATCGGCGAGGGCATCTCCAACGCCGGCACCCTCCGCTGGCGGCGCGACCGGGGCGGCCGCCGCGCCATGCGCACCCCGAATGTGACCCACATCTGGCTGCGCCTGCGCAACGACCACCAGATCATCTCCGCTTATTACAGCCTGGACGGGGTGGAATGGAAACAGGACGACTGGGGCATCGAGATCTCCGGCTACAACCACAATGTCTTCCACGAATTCCAGAGCATGCTCCCGGGCCTGGTGGCCGCCGGAGAAGGGGAGGTGCGTTTCAGTCATTTCAAGTATCGCAAATTGGATTAGTTCGAATATGAAGAAAATGATTCTTGCCGGCCTGGCCGGCTTGCTGCTCTGCGCCGCTCTGCCGGCCCAGACCATCCAGTACAAGGGCGAAGCGGTCACGCTCGGTCCCCGCGCCCTGTTCGTGGACGGCAGCCTCTCCGATGCGGAGGCCGCCCGCTCCCCTTACATTTTCAATACTTTCAACGAGGCGATGAGCCATCTGCAGGATGGCACCCGGGAGGCGCCGATGCGCGTCTATATCGCACCCTGGGTGTACTGGGTGGACGATCCGGACGACGGGCAGATCCGCCGTGCCGCGTTCGGCAGCCCCATCGGGCTGGCGGTGCGCTGCCAGAGCCTCCAGTTGCTCGGCACGACCGACGATGCCCGTGACGTGATCCTCGCCTCCGCCCGCGGGCAGACCCAGGGCGCCGTGGGCAATTTCACGATGTTTGATTTCACGGGTGACGACCTCGTGGTCAAGGACTTGACGATGGGCAATTATTGCGATATCGACCTCGTCTATCCCCGCAAACCCGAACTGGGCCGCAAGGCGAAGTATTCCGCCATCACACAGGCCCAGGTGGCCTTCTGCCACGGCGACCGGGTTTATGCGGAGAACGTCCGCTTCGAAGCCCGGCTCAATCTCTGCCCGCTGAGCGGCTCCCGCCGGACCCTGTTCGTGAACTGCCATTTCGAGAGCACGGATGATTCGCTCAACGGAGCGGCGGTCCACCTGGGCTGCGACTTCGACTTCTGGGGCCGGCAGCCTTTCGGCGGCGCCGACCGTTTCGGGACCGTCTTCCTGGACAGCGATCTGCACATCCGTCACGGCGAGGCGGTACAGGCGATCAGCAAGACCGTCGGCCGGCATTCGCTCGTGGACGTGCGCTACACCGCCGGCCGGCCCGTCGAGCTCGCCTGGACCTTCCGGCCCGAGGAGTGGCTGCGCTGCTACCAGTACAATATCAGTCTGGACGGCCACCCGGCTTTCGTGGGTGCCGCCAAACCCTACAACACCGTGGTGCTGGACCAGAAGGCCCAGCTGGCCGCGTTCCGGCTCGTCGAGGATGACGGGAGCGTGCTCTACAACACCTACAACCTGCTGCGCGGCGACGACGACTGGGATCCCCAGGGGATCAAGGCGCGCGTCCTCGCGCTCTCGGAGCGGGACGGGCGCGACTATGCCAACATCCCGACCTGCCTGAACGTGGATGTCCGCGAGGCTACGCTTCAGACGGGCCTCGCCCCGGTGACGCTCAAGGCCGGTACCTTCCGCCATCTGGGCTATCCGCTCGACAACCAGAAGATTTACTGGAAGGTCCAGCCGGGCTATGAGCGCTTCGTGAAGCTCTCCGCGAACGAGGGACCCCAGGTCACGGTGACCGCGACCAACCACGAAGACCTGACGCGTAGTTTCGATGTGATCGCCTATACGGAGGAGGGCCTGGAGTGCGCCGTGCTGCTCACGGTCATCCCGGACTTCCTGCCTGCGCCGGCGCTGACAAGCGCTCCGGTGATCAGTTTCTCCCCGGGGCAGGCCCGGGTGGATTACACAGTCGATCTGCAGGGCCGCGCGGACGAGTCGCTCGTGACCTGGTACCGCTGCGATGACCGCCGGGGCGGGGGAGCTGTGCCGGTGGCCGTTTCCCGCGGCGGGCAGCCGCATAAGGAGTATTTCCTGACCCGGGATGACGTGGGGCATTACCTGGCCGTGGGCGTGGCGCCCAAGCACCTGCGCTGCGAGCCGGGCGAGGAGGTACGCGTGGTCTCCCGCACGCCCGTCAAGGCTTCCCAGGCCGCGGGCGACCGGGTGCTGAGTACGGATTTCTTCGATTTCCCGACGGACAACCAGCCGGCCGTTCGGCCGGGCTACTGGACCGTGGACGCCTTCAAGCCCGCGGATACCGCAGAGTATGAGTGGCAGGTGGATCCGGAGCGGCCCGCCTGGACCTGGGGGCCCGGCATCAACGGGGCCAAGGGTCTGGGTATCCAGCAGTTGCAGCAGGGCGCACGGCTGCGCTACACCCCGCTGCCGGGCCGCTACGGCGACATGACCGTGACCTGGCAGGTGGATCCCGCCAAGGATGGCGGGCAGGGCTTCGCCAGCGCCCGTCAGCAATACCTCGACCTGTTCATCAATTTCGATACGCAGACCCTCACCGGCTATGCCTTGCGGGTGATCCGCACCGTCAAGTTCTCCGATGCGGTGGATGTGCTGTTGGTCCGGTATGACCACGGCGAAGTCACGCCGCTCACCGAGGGCGTCTCGACCAATTGCTTCCTGACGGGCTGCACGCTGACGGTACGCACCGAGGGGAACCGGCTGATCGCGCACGTCGAAGGACCCCGCCACACGGCCAGCAGTGCGGGCGATCCGCGCATTCACCCCGAGGTGGATCTCGAGGCGGCCATCACCCCCAACGGCTTCGGCGGCCTGGGCTTGCAGCATACCAGCACCGTGGGTACCGAGAGCCGCATCCTGGTCCACTCCGTTTGCGCGGAATGGAAGTAGCCGGTTGTATGTTTTGAAATTTTTTGTAACTTAGCCACATAAATCTTAACCACAAAAGAAAATGAAAAGAATTGTCTCTCTTTTTCTCTGTGTCGCCGTCCTCGCGGGCTGCGGCATGTCCAAGACCGGCTCGGGCGCTCTGATCGGCACGGGCGCGGGCGCAGGTCTGGGCGCCGGTATCGGCGCTTTGATCGGTGGTGAAAAGGGCGCTGCCATCGGTGCCGCCATCGGCGCCGGCGTGGGTGCCGGCACGGGTGCCATCATCGGCCGCCAGATGGACAAGAAAGCCGAAGAACTCGCCGCCCTCGAGAATGTCCAGGTGGAGACCGTGACCGACGTCAATGGTCTCGAGGCCATCAAAGTGACCTTCGACAGCGGCATCCTGTTCGACTTCAACCGTTCCACGCTCAAGCCCGAGGCCAAGCAGCAGCTTGACAAGTTCGCCGCCGAGATGGCCGACATGCCCGAGACGGGCATCACCGTCTACGGACACACCGACAATCAGGGTACCGAGGCCGTCAACAAGCGGATCTCCCTCCAGCGGGCCGAGACCGTCGGCAACTACCTCACCACCAAGGGTATCGCCAAGGAGCGCATCACGACCAACGGCCTGGGATTCGACCAGCCCGTTGCGGACAACGCCACCGAGGAGGGCCGTGCCCAGAACCGTCGCGTCGAGATCTTCATCACCGCCAACGAGAAAATGATCGAAGAGGCCGCCAAGCAGGCCGGACAATAATCGGAAAGAGGCTTCCGCCTCTGCAACCAGACGAAAGGCTGCTCCCCGACGGGAAGCAGCCTTTTTCTTTCTCCAATAGGCGTTTATTTCTGCCGGCAGTAGATCTGGACGGGGCAGCCTTTGAGGTTGAAGTTCTTGCGGAGCTGGTTCTCGAGGAAGCGCTTGTAGGGATCCTTGACGTACTGCGGGAGATTGCAGAAGAACGCAAAAGCGGGGAAGGCCGTGGGGAGCTGGGTGATGTACTTGATCTTGACGTACTTGCCTTTCCAGGCCGGCGGCGGCGTCTCCTCGATGACAGGGAGCAGCGCCTCGTTGAGCCGGGCCGTGGGGATCTTGCGGGAATAGTTGGCATAGACCTCGGTGGCGGCCTCGAGCACATCCTGGATGCGCTGCATCTTCACCACCGACGTGAAAATGACGGGGATGTCGTTGAACGGCGCGAGACGGGCCTTCAGGGCCTCGGTGTACTCGCGCATCGTATTCGAATCCTTGATGAATAGATCCCACTTGTTCACCACGACCACGCAACCCTTGCGGTTCTTGACGATCAGGTTGAAAATGTTCATATCCTGCGCCTCCATCCCGGAAGTGGCATCGATCATCAGGATGCAGATGTCCGCGTGCTCGATGGCCCGGATGGAGCGCATGATCGAATAGAACTCCAGGTCCTCATGGACCTTCGCCTTGCGGCGGATGCCGGCGGTGTCCACCAGCATGAACTCGAAACCGAACTTGTTGTAGTAGGTCTCGATGGCGTCGCGCGTGGTGCCGGCCACGGGCGTGACGATGTTCCGCTCCTCGCCCAGCAAGGCGTTGGTCAGCGAAGACTTGCCCACGTTGGGCTTGCCCACGATGGCGATGCGGGGGAGACCGGCGTAGGGATCCTCCTTTTGTTCCTCCTCGGGCAGGGCGGCCACGACGGCGTCCAGCAGATCGCCGGTGCCGCTGCCGTTGGCGGCCGAGATGCTGTAGACCTCGCCCAGGCCGAGGGAATAGAACTGATAGGAATCGTACATCTTCTCTCCGGAATCCACCTTGTTGACGCAGAGAATCACCGGCTTGCGCGTACGGCGGAGGATGTCGGCGATCTCGGCATCATAGTCGGTGATCCCGGTCGCGGCCTCGACCATGAAGAGCACGAGGTCGGCCTCGTCGATGGCAATCTGCACCTGGGAACGGATCGCTGCCTCGAAGACGTCGTCCGAACCGGTGGTATAGCCGCCCGTGTCCACGACGGAAAACTCGTGGCCGCACCATTCGCAGCGGCCGTAGTGGCGGTCGCGGGTCACGCCCGCGGTAGCTTCGACGATGGCCTGCCGCATTCCGACGAGGCGGTTGAAGAGGGTGGATTTGCCGACATTGGGCCGGCCGACGATGGCGACGAGACTCATAGCGTTAATCGGTTTTAGATCCCGGATCAAGTCCGGGATGAGGGTTGTAGAATTGGCAGTCCAGGCAGGCGTCCGACTGCGTGCCCGCACAGGAGCGGCCGTGCAGGGCGGCATCTTCGTCCTTGAAGCAGCGGATGCCCAGCCGGCGCATCTGCTCGTTGGATCCTACGTCGTACTTGGGGAACTCCCTGCCCAGGAAGAGGACGTTGACCCCTAGTCCCAGGACACAGAGCGCGACGAGCGCGAGTACGGCGAGCAGATATGGCCACATGGCTTACCGGGGATCAGTGGACGAAGTCCGGGCTGATGGCTTCGTAGTTGTAGACCTTGTGGATGATCGAAGCGAACACCTCGGCCATGGAGATGATGCGGATCTTGGGATCGTCCGCGAGTTCCGGATGGGGGATGGTGTCGGTGATGAACACCTCCTCGAGGGCGGAGTCGTGGATGCGCTGGAGGGCGGAACCGGAGAGCATGCCGTGCGTCGCGCAGGCGCGCACGCTGTTGGCGCCGCGGCTCTTGAGCACGTCGGCGGCCTTGCAGAGCGTGCCGGCGGTGTCGATCATATCATCCACGATGATGATATCCTTGCCCTCGATCTCGCCGATGGCGGTAATGGAGCCTACCACGTTGGCCCGCTCACGGGTCTTGTGGCAGATGATCACCGGGCACATCAGTTCGCGGGCATAGACATTGGCCCGCTTGGCGCCGCCCATGTCGGGCGCGGCGATCGCGAGGTTCTTGAACTTGCGGCTCTTGATATAGGGGAGGAAGACCTTGCTGGCATAGACGTGGTCCACCGGAATGTCGAAAAAGCCCTGGATCTGGCCTGCGTGCAGGTCGCAGGTCATCACGCGGTCCGTACCGGCGGCACGGAGGAGGTTGGCCACCAACTTGGCGCCGATCGCCACGCGCGGGCGGTCCTTGCGGTCCTGGCGGGCCCAGCCGAAATAGGGAATCACGGCCACGACCTCGTCGGCGGAGGCGCGCTTGGCGGCATCGATGGTGAGCAGGAGCTCCATCAGGTTGTCTGCCGGCGGGATGGTGGACTGGATAATGTAAACCGAGGCTCCGCGGACACTCTCTTCGAACTGGGGCTGGAACTCGCCGTCGCTGAAGGGCGTGATCTCCAATTGACCCAGATGGAGCTCGGGCTCATCCGGGGACTGGATCAGATTGATGTGGTTGATGACCTGGCGGGCGAAATTTTCGGAAGCCCGGCAGGCAAACAGTTCCAAGCGGTGGGTGTGTATCATAATGTATTGAGTATGTTTTCGATATAGTCCAGGATTTCCTCTTTTCCGGCGTGAGTGCGGGCGGAGGTGCAGAAAACGGGCGGGAGTTCCTCCCATTGCTGCAGCAGGATTTCGCGGTCTCGCTCGAGCTGGGCGGCGAGAACGTTCGGCCCCTGCTTGTCGCACTTGGTCAGGATCAGGGCGAAGGGGATGCCGAGCTCGCCCAGTTCCGCCAGGAAATCCAGGTCGATGCGCCCGATATCGTGGCGGGAATCGATGAGCACGAACAGCATCACCATCTCCTCCGACCGGGTGATGTAGTCCCGGATCACGGCGGCGAGTTCTTCGCGGCCCTTGCGGTCCAGCCGGGCATAGCCGTAGCCGGGCAGGTCCACGAGATACCACTTGTCGTTAATCAGGAAATGGTTGACCAGCTTGGTCTTTCCGGGAGTTGCGGAGGTCATCGCAAGCTTCTGATTGCCGCACAGGGAATTGATGAGTGAGGATTTGCCGACGTTGGACCTTCCGATGAAGGCAAATTCCGGCAATCTTCTCTTCGGCTTCTGGGAGACCCTGGTGCTGCTACCTGCAAACGTGGCCCCGGAGATCTTCATACAAATACTAACTTTATTCCGGACAAAGATAGTAAATCTTTGTGGATTTTTGTTAAATTTGTCAATATGGAGACGGAATATATCGATTTGTTCGCGCTCCAGGCGCTGCTCCGTGACGAGATCGAGAATGCCTTCCCGGAGCGGTGCTGGGTACGTGCCGAAATCGCCTCGGTGCAGGCCAAGGCGAACGGGCACTGCTACCTGGATCTCTGCCAGAGCCGGGACGGCCGGATCGTGGCCAAGGCCAAGGCGGTCATCTGGCGCAGCCGCTACCTTCCGCTCCGGGCCTATTTCCGCGAGCAGACGGGTGGCGATCTCGCACCCGGGATGGAGGTCCTGCTGCGCGTGCAGGTCAGTTACAGCGAGCTCTACGGCCTCTCCCTGACGGTGGACGAGATCGAACCCCGTTTCACCCTGGGCGCCGCCGAGCTGCAACGCCGCCGCACCCTGGAGAAGCTGGAGGCCGACGGCCTGCTGGACCGCCAGCAGAACCTCACGCCCGCCCTCCTGCCGTACCGCCTCGCCGTGATCTCGGCGCGGGACGCCGCCGGCTACGGCGACTTCTGCCGGCACCTCGAGGGCAATGCCTACGGGTTCGTCTATGCGGTGGACCTCTTCGAGGCCACGATGCAGGGGCAGGATGCGCCTGCATCCATCGCCGACGCCCTCTGCCGGGTGGAATGCGCGGAGATTCCCTACGATGCCGCCCTGCTGTTACGCGGGGGCGGGTCCGCCCTGGACCTGGCCTGTTTCGATGACTACGCGCTCTGTTTCGCCATCGCGAACTGCCCGGTTCCGGTCTACACGGCCATCGGCCACGACCGTGACTTCCACGTCGCCGACCGGGTGGCCTACGATGCCGTCAAGACCCCGACGGCCCTCGCGGACCGCTTCATCGAGGCCTTTGCCGCGGAAGACGAGCGCATCAGCGCCTTCGGCACACGCTTGCGGACGGCTTTCGCCTCCCGGCTCTCCGCGATGGAGGTCCGCCTCACCGCCCTGGGCGAGCGCATCCGGGGCGCGGATCCCCGCAACGTCCTCTCCCGCGGCTTCACCCTGGTCACGGACGCGCGGGGAGTCGTGGTCAAGTCCGCCCGGGCCCTGCCGCCGGGCACCCCGTTCAAGTTACTGTTTGCAGACGGCACCGTGGAGGCCGTCGCCCGATGATGGATATGGAAGAACAATTCGATTACAACGAGGCGATCGCTGAACTGGAGAAGATCGCCGACCGGGTAGAGGACCCGGCCACGGGGCTGGATGAGATCGACCGCTGCATCAAGCGCTCGGACGAACTCATCGGCCGCTGCCGTGAATATCTCCGGACCGTACGCAATCAAATCGAGAACCTATGATAAAGAAGATCTACCAGACCGATCCGTGGCTCGAGCCCTACCGGGATGCCATCGAAGCCCGGCACGCCCGCATCCTCGCCGACCGGCAGAAGCTCTGCGGCGAGGGGCCGATCTCCGCTGCGATCAACAACCACCTCTACTACCCCCTGCATCGCGAGGGGACGGATTGGGTGATACGCGAGTGGGCACCCAATGCCACGCGCATCTACCTCGTGGGCGAGTGCAACAACTGGAAACGCACCGAGGCCTACGCCTTCAAACCCGTGGGCGGGGGCAACTGGGAACTCCGCGTCCCGGATCTGTTCCTGCGCCACGGGGAACTCTATAAGTTGTGGATCGAGTGGCCGGGCGGGGGCGGGGAGCGCCTGCCCGCCTATGTGACCCGCGTGGTCCAGGACACGGAGACCAAGATCTTCTCGGCCCAGGTCTGGGCCCCGGCCGTCCCCTACAAGTGGACGGGGCGCAAGCCCGGACGCCGGCCCCATCCGCTGATCTACGAGTGCCACATCGGGATGAGTTCCGAGCAGGAGAAAGTGGCTTCCTTCGAGGATTTCCGCCGCGATGTCCTCCCACGGGTGCACAAACTGGGTTATAACGTCCTGCAGGTCATGGCGCTCCAGGAGCACCCCTACTACGGCTCCTTCGGCTATCAGGTTTCCAATTTCTTCGCACTGAGCTCCCGTTTCGGCACGCCCGAGGAGTTCAAGGCCCTGGTGGACGACGCGCACCGCCGCGGCATCGCCGTGATCATGGATATCGTCCACTCCCACGCCGTCGAGAATGAGGTCGAGGGCCTGGGCCGCCTGGACGGCCGGGACGATCTCTATTTCTACCAGGGGCCGCAGGGACACCACCCGGCCTGGGGCTCCCGCTGCTTCGACTACGGCAAGGATGAGGTGAAATACTTCCTGCTCGCCAATTGCAAATACTGGATGGAGGAATACCACCTGGACGGCTTCCGTTTCGACGGAGTGACGAGCATGCTTTACTGGGACCACGGCCTGGAAAAGGATTTCGGCGACTATCGCCTCTATTTCGACCAGGGGGTCGATGAGAATGCCGTCAGCTACCTCGCCCTGGCGAACCAGCTCATCCACGAGATCAATCCCGAGGCCCTCACCATCGCCGAGGATATGAGCGGGATGGCCGGCCTGGCCGCCCCCTTCGCCGCAGGCGGCCTGGGCTTCGATTTCCGGATGGCGATGGGCATCGCCGACCACTGGATCAAATGGATCAAGGAACTGACCGACGAACAGTGGAGCATGGGCGAAATCTGGTACGAACTCACCAACAAGCGCGCCGACGAGCAGACCATCTCCTATGCCGAGTGCCACGACCAGGCCCTCGTGGGAGACAAGACCATCATCTTCCGCCTCATCGACAAGGATATGTACTGGTCGATGGAGAAGGGGTCGCAGAACCTGCTGGTGGACCGGGGCGTGGCCCTGCACAAGATGATACGCCTCGTGACCCTCGCCACCTGCGGGGGCGGCTACCTCAATTTCATGGGCAACGAGTTCGGTCACCCCGAGTGGATCGACTTCCCGCGGGAGGGCAACGACTGGTCTTACGCCCACGCGCGGAGGCTCTGGTCCATCGCCGATAATCCGCGCCTGCGCTTCGGCGGCCTGCAGGCTTTCGACGCCGATATGATTCATTACTTCAAGCGGGAGCGTATCCTTTCCGGCAGTTTGCACCAACTCTATGTGGATGAAGAGCGAAAAGTTTTGATTTTCAGCCGGGGAAATAGTATCTTTGCATTCAATTTCAATCCGACCGCGTCGTACGAGAATTTCGCGTTCCAAACACCGGACGGGGTGTATGCGATGGCATTTCACTCCGACGAAGCCGTGTACGGCGGTTTTTCCCGGCTCCGGGAGGACGAGTGCCACGTTACCGTGGATGGACGCCTCTCGCTCTATCTGCCCAGCCGCGTCGCGATCGTGTTGAAAAAAATCAAATAATAAACCTATGGCTTTTCTGAAATTCAACAAATCGGAGCTTGTCAATCTGGCCTACTCGCTCAAGAGGGAGATCCTGAGCGCCAACAAGACCGGTGCCTACTGCAACACGTCCATCGTGACCTGCAACACCCGCCGCTACCACGGCCTGCTGGCAGTCACGCTGGACCGTTTCGGAGGCGACCGCTTCCTGCTGCTGTCCGACCTGGATGAGAGCCTGGTCGTGGACGGCAAACAGTTCAATCTCGGCATCCACTGCTATGGGGACTCCTACGAACCGCGCGGCCACAAGTATGTGGTGGACTTCAGCGCGGACCCCGTACCGCAGATTACCTACAAGGTCGGTGAGATTCTGCTCCGCAAGAGCATCGTCCTGGCGCAGGACCGCGACCAGGTGCTCATCCGCTATGAGATTCTCGAGAGTCCCAAGCCCCTGACTCTCCAACTTCGTCCGTTCCTGGCATTCCGCAACATCCACCACCTGACCCACGAGAACCCGGAGGCCAACCTGACCGGCTCGGAGATCCAGAACGGGGCTTCTTTCCGCCTGTATGCCAATTTCCCGAACCTCAACCTCCAGACGAGCGACAGCCGCGCGCAATTCGTCGCCAGTCCCTACTGGAACAAGGCCGTCACCTATTCCGACGAGTACCGCCGCGGTTTCGACTGCCGCGAGGACCTCGTAGTCCCCGGCTGGTTCACCTCCCGGCTCAAGGCCGGCGATTCGCTCGTCTTCTCGGCTTCCCTGATGCAGGAGGATCCCACGAAGTTCAAACGTCGCTTCAACACCCTCGTGGAGAACGCCGGCGAGATCACCAGCTACCGCGACCAGCTCCGCCGCTGCGCCGATTCCCTGATCACGGCCCATAACGGCCGCAAGAAGATCCACGCGGGTTATTCCTGGCTCTATACGGGCCTGCTCCGGGAGACGCTCATCGCCCTGCCGGGCCTGACCCTCTGCGGCCTGAACGATCCCAAGTCTTTCGAGGAAATCCTCGACAACCTGATTGCGGACGAGCAGGAACGCCTGTTCCGCCGCACCACGCAGGTGGAGGCGCCCCTCCTCCTGCCCTGCGCCCTGCAAGCCTACATCGACCACGGCGCCGACGAGAAGCAGGTCTGGAACAAATACGGCATCATCGTCCGCGGCATCATCGAGAGCTACCTTCCCGGCGAGCGCGCCGAGGTGTCGATGCAGCCCAACGGCCTGCTCTGGGCCCAGAAAGACGGCATCGCCCTGAGCTGGATGAACTGCTACGTGGACGGCCGCCCGGTGACGGAGCGCGCCGGCTACCAGGTGGAGACCAACGCCTTCTGGTATAACGCCGTCTGCTTCGCCATCGAGATGGAAGGCAAGTACGGGGCCAAGAAAAGCCAGTTCGTGACCAAGTGGTCTGCCATCCGCGACCTCATCCGCCTGAATTACCAGCGCACGTTCTGGAACCCCGCCCGCGGATGCCTGGCAGATTACGTGGACAATCACGGCCAGAACCAGGACATCCGTCCCAACCAGCTCTACGCCATCGCCGTCAAATACTCCCCGGTGGACGAAGAACTCGCCCCGGCCATCCTGCGCGTGGTGGACAACGAACTGGTGACCTCCCGAGGCATCCGCAGCCTGTCTCCCCGGGACGTCAAGTACAAAGCCGTCTACGAAGGCTCGCAGCGCGACCGCGACCTGGCCTATCACCAGGGCTGCGCGCATCCTTTCCTGCTGGCTCCCTATGTGGACATCAGTTTCCGGGTCAAGGGTGCTTCCTTCTGGAAGCGCGCCGAGTGGCTGGCCGAAGGTTTCTACGCCGATCTGGGCAAACACGGCGTGGGCGCCTTCTCCGAACTCTATGACGGAGATCCTCCCCACGAGCCGCACGGCGCCATCTCCTCGGCGCTCAGCACCTCGGCCCTGCTGGTCGTCGAGTTTTTGTTGGATCAATACAAGGAGAAATAGCATATGAAGGTACTGATGTTCGGATGGGAGTTTCCTCCCCACATCGCAGGCGGTCTGGGTACGGCCTGCGAGGGCATCGTCAAAGGTCTTGCGCACAACGGGGTGGAGACGCTCTTCGTGATGCCCTCCGCTTCCGGTGACGAAGACCAGAGCTGCGCCACGATCCTCAACGCGAGCGACGTGGCCGTGCAGCATGTCAGCGAGACGGTCGAGGAGTTCCTCGACAAGGTCAAGTTCATCAACGTAGATTCCAATATCGTCCCCTACGTCGATCCCGAAGAGTATTTCGAAGCCATCGAGAAGATGAAGCGCGAGCAGGTCCGCGAGACCATGGTCGGCTTCGGCCAGAAGTTCAAATTCTCCGGCAAGTACGGCGCCAACCTCCTCGAGGAAGTGTCCCGCTACGCACAGGTGGGCGGCACCATCGCGCTGCAGCACGCCGGCGAGTTCGACGTGATCCATGCTCACGACTGGCTGACCTACCTGGCCGGCATCGCCGCCAAGGAGCTCTCCGGCAAGCCGCTGGTCGTCCACGTCCACGCGACCTCCTTCGACCGCGGTACCGATGACATGGTGGACTCCCGCGTCTATTCGATCGAAAAGCGCGGCATGGAAGCCGCCGACCGCGTGGTCACGGTCAGCGACCTGACCCGCAATATCGTCATCAACAAATACGGCATCGACCCCGCCAAGGTCGTGACCGTCCACAACGCCGTGGACTTCAGCGGCCGGGAGAACCTCTCGGTCGAGCGCGGCGTGAAGGACAAGGTCGTGACCTTCCTGGGCCGCATCACCTTCCAGAAGGGTCCCGAGTACTTCATCGAGGCGGCCGCCAAGGTCCTCAAGCGGACCAAGCACGTCCGCTTCGTGATGGCCGGCAGCGGCGACATGATGCAGCGCGCCATCCGCCAGGTGGCCCGCCTGGGCATCTCCGACCGCTTCCACTTCACGGGATTCCTGCGCGGGCAGGAAGTGCAGAAGATGTTCGCCCTGTCGGACGTGTACATCATGCCTTCCGTGTCCGAGCCCTTCGGCATCTCCCCGCTCGAGGCGATGCGCTCCAACGTCCCCTCCATCATCTCCCACCAGTCCGGCGCCGCCGAGGTGCTCAAATACGCCCTCAAGGTCAACTTCTGGGATGTCGATGCGATGGCCGACGATATCTATGCCCTCCTCCAGTATCCGGCCCTGTCCAATTTTGCCAACCGCGAGGGATTCGAGGAAGTCAATGCGCTCAAGTGGAACAACGCCACTGCGAAGCTCAAGAAAGTTTATGAATCAGTAGTCAACCAGTAATATGAAGAAGTCAATCTGCCTGTACTTCCAGGTCCACCAGCCCACCCGTCTGCGCCTTTATAGATTTTTCGACATTGGCAAGGACTCCCATTATTATGACGATTTCGCCAACAGGACCATCCTCAAGCGCGTCGCCCAGAAGTGCTATCTTCCGATGAACGAGCTGCTGCTCGATGCCGTCAAGAAGAACAAGGGCAAGTTCAAGCTGGCCTTCTCCATCTCCGGCTCCGCGCTGGAGCAGTTCGACCGCTATGCACCCGAGGTCATCGAGGGCTTCCGCAAACTTGCCGAGACCGGCTGCGTGGAGTTCCTCTGCGAGACCTACAACCATTCCCTGTCGTCCCTGGCCTCCAAACCCGAATTCGAACACCAGGTGCTCAAGCACAAGGCCGCCGTGGAGCAGTACTTCGGCGTGACCCCCAAGACTTTCCGCAACACCGAGCTGGTCTACTCCGATGCCATCGGCGCGATGGTCTATGACCTGGGCTTCAAGACGATGCTCACCGAGGGCGCCCGTCATATCATGGGCTGGAAGAGCCCCGACTATGTCTACAACAACGATCTCAAGCCGGATCTCAAGCTCCTGCTCCGCAACTATGCCCTCAGCGACGACATCGCTTTCCGCTTCTCCGACCGCGGTTGGGCCGAATGGCCGCTGAACGTCGAGAAGTTCCTCGGCTGGGTCAAGTCCTCCGAGGGCGAGATCGTCAACCTTTTCATGGATTACGAGACCTTCGGCGAGCACCAGGGTGCCGAATGCGGCATCTTCGAGTTCATGCGCGCCCTGCCGGACGCCGTCGCCAAAGACAAGGAACTCGAATTCGTGACGCCCGAGCGTGCTGCCGCCAAGCACAAATCCGTCGGCGACCTGTCCGTCCCGCAGCCCATCTCCTGGGCCGACGAGGAGCGCGACATCTCCGCCTGGCTCGGCAACGAACTCCAGCAGGATGCCTACAACAAACTCTATGGCCTGCAGGAGAAACTCTCCATCCTGAACGACGCCGCCCTCTGGAATGACTACGGCCATCTCCAGGAGAGCGACCACCTGTACTATATGTGCACGAAGTTCTTCTCTGACGGAGAAATCCACAAGCGTTTCAACCCCTATGATACACCTTTTGAAGCGTTCATCAACTATATGAACGTCCTCAGCGATTTCATCATCCGGGTGAATAACGCCATGGCCGAAAGGCAATAATACCCGTATCTAATAGTAGTGTATGATGAATAACAATTTAGCAACCGCGCCCGTGTGGAAGAGCGTGATGGTGACGCGGCATCTGCCGGAGGAGCTTTCCGGGCTCGAAACCCTGTGCAAGAACCTCTGGTGGTGTTGGAACGACAATGCGAAAGCGTTGTTCCGCACCGTTGATTATGAACTGTGGCACAAGTCCGGCCACAATCCGATGGTCATCCTTGACAAGGTCAGCCTCAAGCGTTACAAGGAACTGGCCCGCGACAAGGAATTCCTCGCCCGCCTCGATGAGGTGATGGCCGAGTTCAATACCTATATGGCCGCCAAGGCCGAGCGCACCGAGCCGTCCGTCGCCTATTTCTGTATGGAATATGGCCTGGATTCTTCCTTGATGATCTATTCCGGCGGCCTGGGCATCCTGGCCGGGGACTACCTCAAGGAGACCAGCGATATGAATGTCAACCTCGTGGCGGTGGGCCTGCTCTACCGCTTCGGCTATTTCAACCAGCGGCTTACCCCGCAGGGCAACCAGGTGGCGGAATACAAGCCGCAGGATTTCCTCAAGATCCCGGCCGAACCCTGTCTGGACGAGAATGGCGCCTGGAAGACCGTCGCCGTGCAGATGCCCGGCCGCCAGCTGCGCGCCCGCATCTGGAAGGTGGCCGTCGGCCGTACCGATCTCTACCTGCTGGACGCCGACTATGAGGACAATGCTCCGGAGGACCGCCAGGTCACGCACCAGCTCTACGGCGGCGACTGGGAGAACCGTCTCAAGCAGGAGATCCTGCTGGGTGTCGGCGGCGTGCGCGCCCTGCGCGCCCTCGGCCTGACCCCCACGATCTACCATTACAACGAAGGTCACGCCGCTTTTGCCGGCCTGGAGCGCCTCCGCGAATACATCCAGGAGGAGCATCTCTCCTTCGGCGAAGCCCTGGAGCTCGTCCGCGCTTCCGGCCTCTACACCACCCACACCCCGGTTCCCGCCGGCCACGATGCTTTCGCCGAGGATATGTTCGGCCGTTTCTTCGGACACTATCCGGGCCGCCTGGGCATCGACTGGCGCACGATGATGGGCCTGGGCCGCATCCATCCCGACAACCGCGACGAGAAGTTCTCGATGAGCCACCTGGCCGCCACCCTCTCGCAGAATGTCAACGGCGTGTCGATGCTGCACGGCAAGGTCAGCCAGGGCATTTTCGCCAATATGTTCCCCGGCTATCTCCCCGAAGAGCTCTACATCAGCTATGTGACCAACGGCGTCCACTACCCGACCTGGGCTTCCAAATATTGGAAGGAACTGCACGCCAAGGTGTTCGGCCCCGATTTCCAGACCCATCACTACGATAAGTCCTGTTTCGAGGGTATCTACACCGTGCCGGACAAGGATATCTGGGAGATACGCAAGACCCTCAAGAAGGAGTTGGTCCGTACCATCCGCGAGCGGCTTTCCGATCCGCAGATGAGCGCCCACTATACCCCGCGCCAGGTCGTGACCATCAAGGAGCGCCTGCGCGAGGACGTGCTGACCTTCGGATTTGCCCGCCGCTTCGCGACCTACAAACGCGCGACCCTGCTCTTCAGCGACCTCGACCGGCTGGACGCCATCGTCAATGACCCCAAGCGTCCGGTGCAGTTCATCTTCGCCGGCAAGGCCCACCCGGCCGACGGCATGGGCCAGGACCTGATCAAGCAGATCATCGAAATCTCCAAGCAGGACCGCTTCCTGGGCCGCATCATCTTCGTGCCCGGCTATGACATCACCCTTGCCAAGCGTCTGGTCCAGGGCGTGGACGTGTGGCTCAACAACCCGACCCGTCCGCTCGAGGCTTCCGGTACTTCCGGCGAGAAGGCGGCGATGAACGGTGTGATGCATTTCTCCGTGCTGGATGGCTGGTGGGTCGAGGGTTACAAGGAGGGCGCCGGCTGGGCACTGCCGCTGGAGCGCACCTACGACGATCAGAACTACCAGAACGAATTGGATGCCGCCACGATCTACGCCACCATCGAAACGCAGATCGCCCCGGCCTACTACGACGTGGACAAGTCTTCCGGGCTCTCCCCGGTCTGGGTGGGTTACATCAAGAACACGATCGCCCAGGTGGCCTGCAACTTCACCACCAACCGCATGCTTACCGATTACTGCAATCAGTATTATGAGCCGCAGTATAAGCGCTATATGGAGCTCGCCGCGGACAATGCCCGCGTGGCCCGCGAGATTGCGGCCTGGAAACGGATGATGCTGGTGGAGTGGAACAACATCCGCGTCGTCTCCTGCTCGCAGCCGGATGCTTCCTACGTGCTCTCCCAGAATGATATGCTCAAGAGCGAGGTGGTCCTCGACCTGGGTCGGCTCAAGCCGGAGGACATCGGGGTGGAGATCGTCTTCACCACGGCCGATGCCAAGGGCGAGCAGCATATCCAGGAGGTGGAGGAGCTGCAGCTGAAGAGCTTCGAGAACGGCATCGCCACCTACGCGACCGAGGTGCTGCCGGAGCATACGGGTATGTACCAGGTCGGCAAGCGCATCTTCCCGAAGAATCCGCGCCTGCCGCATCGCCAGGACTTCCCGCTCGTCAAATGGCTGTAGTCGCGACCGGCTTTTTCGACGGTGTCCATCTGGGGCACCGCCAAGTCTTGCAGACACTCGTCTCCTCCGCCCGCCAAAGGGGCGAGGAGGCGATTGTCGTTACCTTTTCACGGCATCCGCGGGCCGTGTTGCAGCAGGATGCCCGTCAGCTGCGTTTGCTGAATTCGCCGCAGGAGAGGGAGGCGCTGTTGCTTGCGCAGGGTGTGGACCGGGTGGAGACGCTGCCCTTCGACCGCGCGTTTGCGCGTCTGAGCGCGGAGGAGTTTATCCGGACGGTGTTGCTGGGGAGGCTGGGGGCGACGCTGCTCGTGCTCGGCTATGACAATCGCCTCGGCTCCGACCGCCTCACGCCCGACCGCCTCGCGCCCCTCGCCGAATCCCTCGGCCTCGAAGTCCTCATCGTCCCCCCGGCTTCCACTGAAATGCGGCTCGGAAGCTCCCCCCTGGAAACGTCCTCCTTCGTCGGACCCCACCGCTTCGCGGTCCCCCCTCTTACGATGCCGAGGGTGGCACGGTTTCCTGGGGGGACTTCCGATGCCGCCTCTATTCCCGCGGAGGCAGGGGGTGTGGCGATTAGTTCGACGCGGATCCGGAAGGCGTTGGAGGAGGGGAGAGTGGAGGATGCGGAGGCGATGCTGGGGTATCCATACAGGCTGCGGGGCGTGGTCGTGGGCGGCAAGCAGCTGGGCCGCACCCTGGGCTATCCGACGGCCAATCTGCGGCTGTACGATCCGATGAAACTCGTCCCCGCCCGGGGCGTCTACCTGACGGAAGTCGAAGTCCTCGGCAGCCACTACTGGGGGATGACCAACGTCGGCGACATCATCGAGACCCACATCTTCGACTTCAACGAGGATATTTACGGCCACGACCTGGAGATCCGCTTCCGCCGCTGGCTGCGCCCGATGCGCCCGATGGAAGACCTCGACGCCCTCAAGACCCAGCTCGCCGCCGACGAATCCGCCTGCCGGGCGCTGCTGAAATGAGGTGGATTTGTTGCCTTTTCCCGAAATAATTGCTATATTTGCAAGTGACAAGGGTTCTGCCGCACGAGGCAGGACTCCTTTTTAGTTAACTTACCGAAAACTGAATATATGGCAGAAGTACATTACATGAGCCAGGAAGGGCTGGACAAGCTCAAGAAAGAACTCGCCGAGGCGCTCGCACAGCGCCCCGTCATCTCCGCGGCTATCGCGGAGGCCCGCGAGAAGGGCGATCTCTCCGAGAACGCCGAATACGAGTCTGCGCGCGAGGCGCAGGGCCTGCTTGAACTGAAAATCGCGAAACTTCAAAACCAGGTCCTGAACGCCAAGGTGCTGGACAGCTCCCAACTTAATTCCGAGCAGGTCCAGATGCTCAATACCGTCAAGGTCGAGAACCTGAACAACCACCGTATCATGGAGTTCACCATCGTGGGAGAGAGCGAAGCCGATTTCTCCAAGGGTAAGCTCGCCGCCACGACGCCGATCGGCAAGGCCCTCCTGGGTCACGGCAAGGGTGAGACCGTAGAAGCCAAGGTCCCCTCCGGCATCATCAAATTCAAGATCCTCGATATCAGTTTCTGATGGCAACCATTTTCACCCGCATCGCCCAAGGCGAGATTCCGTCCTACAAGGTGGCGGAAAACGAAGACTTCTATGCCTTCCTGGACATCAGCCCGCTTGCGCCGGGCCATACCCTCGTGATTCCCAAGCACGTGGAGGATGACTACATCTTCCACCTCGACGAGGCCGTCTACAACGGCCTCTGGGCCTTCGCCCGCCGGGTCGCCACGGCCCTCAAAGCCGCCGTGCCCTGCAAGCGCGTGGGCGTGGCCGTGCTCGGGATGGAAGTCCCGCACACCCATATCCACCTCGTCCCGCTCCAGACCGAGGGTGACCTGGATTTCCGTAAGACCCGTCCGGCCGTCACCCCGGAGCAAATGGCGCAGATCGCCGCCGCAATCTTGTCCGAATATGAAAAATTGCAATAAACTCCTCGCCCTCGCGCTCTCGGCCCTCGCCCTGGCCGCCTGCGCAGACAAGGCCCATATCCGGGGCACCCTCACCGACGCCCCCGGCAGGCAGATTGTCGTCAAGCAGTTGGAAGTCAACACCTACCGCGACCTCGATACCATCACGACCAAAGCCGGCGGCGCTTTCCGCTACGATGTGGCGGTGGCCCCCGGCCAGCCCGAATTCGTCTATCTGTTCTACGGGGATACCCGCATCGCCGCCCTCCTGCTCGAGAAAGGGGAGATCGCGACGATCGAGGCCGATACCCTCGGCCACTACACGGTCACGGGCTCCGAAGGCTCCGTGCAGCTCGCCGAGGTGGACAAGGCTTATGCCGACTTCATCGCCAACCTGCGGGCCCACGAGGATAATCCGCCCCAGATGACCCAGGATTACCTCCAGCATTATCGCGCCAGCGTCAAATATGTGATGGGGCATCCGTTCTCCCTCACCACGATTCCCGTGCTCTACGAGCGCCTGGGAGAGGCCTCCATCTTCTCCCAGACCACCGACGCCATCCTCTTCCGCGATGTCGCCGATTCGCTCCAGACGGTCTATCCCGACTCCCGCTACGTCAAGGCCCTCCAGAAGGAGGCCGAGCGCCGGCTGCGCCTGCTCGATCTCGAGAATCGCCTGCAGTCCGCCTCCGAGACCTCGTTCCCCGACATCGTCCTCCCGGACATCAAGGGTGAGCGGAAGGCCCTGAGTTCGGTGGAGGCCAAGGTCATCCTCGTGCATTTCTGGGATGCCACCGATGCCGCCCAGAAGATGATGAACCTTGACTCCCTGCTGCCGCTCTATCAGGAGTTCCACGGCCGCGGATTCGAGATCTACGCCATCTGCTGCAGCGCCGACAAGCCCGAGTGGGCCTCGACCGTGCTGGCGCAGAAACTGCCCTGGATCAATGTCAACGACGGTCTGGGCGGCGCTTCTCCCGCCGTGGTCACCTATAACGTGAAAAGCCTGCCCAACTCGTTCCTCATCGTGAACGGTGAGCTCAACACGACGCCGATCACCGGCACGGACGGGATGCGCCGCGAACTCGGCCGCCTGCTCAGGTAGGCTCCTCCGCCTCAACGACAAGAAGGCCGCCCGGTATGGGGCGGCCTTCTGCGTTATGCGTCGAATTTCGGTTTCAGGATTTCGGAGTAGAGGATCAGCTTCTTCTTGTCGATTTCCAGTTTTTCCGGGGCAGGTTCGCTGACGGTGGGGTGGTCCGCTTCCCGGTGGATGGCCCGCTGGCCTTCCAGGTTCGGGCGGAAAACGGGAGCCGGGGCCTCCTGCGGGATGCTCTCGCGCGGGACGTTCTCCTGCGGGGCGTTCTCCTGCGGGGCGGGCCGGACGACGGGCTGGGGCGCCGGATTGAAGCTGATGGGCGGGAATTGGGGCCTGGGTGCGGCCGAAGCCGCCTTCTTGCGCTGCTTGGCCCGCTTGTCGAGGATCGCGACCACGACGGGGAACAAGAACATCAATATGGGAATCAGATACTCCATACGTCCTCAAAGATAAGGAAAATCTCTGAGATTCAAAAGAGTTTCTTGCGACTGACCGTCGCCACGAAATCTTTCAGGTAGTAGGGTTCGAAATACGCCGCGTCCCGAAACTCTCCCGCCTCGAAAGCGCGCAGGGCGGGCGTGCGCATCGCAGCGGCGTGCGGACAGGTTTGGACGAAATGCATCCCGGGGCCAGCGAGGAGCTCCCGGCACTTCTCCGCCCCGTCGCCGATGAACAGCACGGGACCCCCGTCGCGTTCGGCGCGGAAGCTCTGTGCGTCGATGATGCGCGGCTCCACCTCGGTGAGGCGCTTCCCCTCGGGGGTGAAGACGGCGGTATAAACTTCCATCCGCCGGGCATCGATCATCGGGATCACCCGGCGGCAGCCTTCCGGCAGCTGTCCCGCCTCGCGGGCCTGGTGAACCAGGACCTCGAGGGTGTCCACGGCGAGCAGGGGGATCCCGGCGGCGAAGCAGATGCCCTTGGCCGTGGACACGCCCACGCGCAGGCCGGTATAGGAGCCGGGCCCCGCACTGACGCAGACGGCATCCAGGTCGGCTGCGCGCAGTCCCCGCTCGTCGAGTACCTCCTTGACGAAGGGGGCCGTGAGGGCGGCGTGGGCGCGCGGCTCGACGCTTTCCCGCCGGGCCGTGACGACCCCGTCCTCGGCGAGCGCCACCGAGCACAGCGAAGTCGAGGTCTCGATGAGCAGCAGGCTGCTAGACATTCCCGGAAACGGCTTCGGCCGCGGTGGCGGCAGCCCCGGCGGGATCGTTCCCGCCCGTGATGAAGGTCTTGAGGATGGGGAAGATCTTCTCGGCGATACCGCGCAGGAAGTTATAGACCACGGAGTCCTCCGTGGCTGCGGGATCGACCAGGTGCAGGGTGCTGTTGAGCGTCTCGAAGAGCAGGATCAGCAGGCCCAGGATGAGCGCCACCTTGAGGACGGCGAAAACCAGGCCCAACAGGCGGTTGACGAAGCCCAGCGACATGGCCTTCATCGCGTTGGTGATGAGCGAGCCGACCAGGTTGAGCACCACGGCCACCACGATGATGATCAGCACGAAGCTGATGACGTTCAGCACCGACATCTCGAGCGTGATGTACTGGGAGAGCCATTCGGCCAGGACGGTCGAAAAGTGGAAGGCTGCCCAGGCCGCGATCAGGATGGCGGCCAGGTTGACCACCTGCTTGACAAAACCCTTGGAAATCCCGCTTACGATCGCGGGAATGAAGCAGAGAAGGAGAATAATATCCAGAATCGCCATATCGTTTTGCTTAAATGTGCAGAAATCGTTAAATTTGCAAACTTAATACAAATGCAAAATTAGGCAAAAAATATGACATTCAAAGAATATAACGGCCTGGACTTGGTTTCCACGGGGGAAGAAGTGCTTGCGCGGTGGAAGAAGAACCATGCCTTCGAGAAATCGCTGGCGCTCCGCGAAGGGGCTCCCGAGTTCATTTTCTTCGAAGGCCCGCCTTCTGCCAACGGCATGCCGGGCATCCACCACGTGATGGCGCGTTCCATCAAGGACGCCATCTGCCGTTATAAGACGCAGTCCGGCTACAAGGTCCGCCGCCGCGCGGGCTGGGACACCCACGGACTGCCGGTCGAGCTGGGCGTCGAAAAGAAGCTCGGCATCACCAAGGAGGACATCGGGGTCAAGATCTCCGTGGAGGAGTACAACCGTACCTGCCGCGAGGAAGTGATGAAATACACCGCCGAATGGCGCAATCTCACCGAGCGCATCGGCTACTGGGTGGATATGGACGATCCGTATATCACCTACGACAACCGCTACATCGAGACCCTCTGGTACCTGCTCAAGGATATCTACGACAAGGGCCTCCTGTACAAGGGCAAGAGCATCCAACCCTATTCCCCGGCCGCAGGAACGGGCCTGAGCACGCACGAGCTCAACCAGCCCGGCTGCTACCGCGACGTCAAGGATACGACCTGCACCGTGCAGTTCAAGGTCCTCGGAGAGGAGGATCTGTACATCCTCGCCTGGACCACCACGCCCTGGACCCTCCCGTCCAACACCGGCCTTTGCGTGGGCCCGAACATCGACTATGTCAAGGTCCGCTCCGCGAACCCCTATACCGGCGTGCCCGCTACTTACATCGTGGCAGAGGCCCTCGTCCCGGCGGTTTTCAACGGCAAGGTCCCCTTCGAGGTGCTGCCTGGCAGCATCAAGGGCCGCGACCTGGTCGGCCTGCGCTATGAGCAGCTCCTTCCCTGGTTCCGTCCCGACGGCGACGCTTTCCGCGTGGTTCCGGGCGACTATGTCAGCACGGAGGAGGGTACGGGCATCGTCCACATCGCACCGACCTTCGGCGCCGACGACGCCAAGGTGGGCCGCGCCTCGGGCATCCCCGCCCTGCTGGTGACCGACCGTAACGGCGACCCCCAGGCCCAGGTGGACTTGAAGGGCCGTTTCTTCCGCCTGGAAGACATGGACCCGGCGTATGCCGCCACCCACGTGAGCCCGGCCTATGCCGAATGGTCCGGCCGCTATGTCAAGAATGCCTATGACAGCACCCTCGGACCGGACGCCCCGACCCTCGACGTGGATCTCTGCGTGATGCTCAAGGCGGCCGGCAAGGCCTTCAAGATCGAGAAGCACGTGCACTCCTATCCGCACTGCTGGCGCACCGACAAGCCGGTGCTCTACTATCCGCTTGACAGCTGGTTCATCAAGACGACGGCCGTCCGCGACGAGATGATCGCCCTCAACGAGCAGATTCGCTGGAAGCCCGAATCCACCGGCACGGGCCGCTTCGGCAAATGGTTGGAGAATATCCAGGACTGGAACCTCAGCCGCAGCCGCTACTGGGGCACGCCGCTCCCGGTCTGGCGCACCGACGACGGCAAGGAGGAGATTTGCATCGGTTCCGTCAGGGAGCTCTTTGCGGAGATCGACAAAGCCGTCGCCGCCGGCCTGATGGCCTCCAATCCGCTGCGCGACCGCGGCTTCGACCCGGCCGACATGTCCATCGCCAACTACGACAAGATCGACCTCCACCGCCCTTATGTGGACCAGATCTTCCTCGTCAGCCCCACGGGCCGCAAGATGGTCCGGGAGACCGACCTGATCGACGTCTGGTTCGACTCCGGTGCGATGCCCTACGCCCAGACGGGCCTGCGCGGCATCGACACCCCGGATTTCGGCATCACGGCCGACTTCATCGCCGAAGGCGTGGACCAGACGCGCGGGTGGTTCTACACCCTGCACGCCATCCACACGATGGTCAGCGGCACCCCCGCTTTCAAGCGCGTGATCTCCAACGGTCTGGTGCTCGACAAGAAGGGCGAGAAGATGAGCAAGCGCCTGGGCAACGCCGTCGATCCTTTCAAGGCGATGGATACCTACGGCCCCGACGCCCTCCGCTGGTATATGATGACCAACGCCCAGCCCTGGGATAACCTCAAGTTCGACGAGGCCGGTGTAGAGGAAGTCCGCCGCAAGTTCTTCGGCACGCTCTACAATTCCTACTCGGTCTTCGCCCTGTACGCGAATATCGACAACTTCGATCCCGCCGCCGAACCGGTGCCCTACGAGCACCGTCCGATGTTCGACCGCTGGATCATCAGCCGCCTGCACACCCTGGTCAAGGGCGTCGTGGCCGCATACGAGGATTATGACATCACCACGGCGGGCCGCCTGGTCCAGGATTTCGTCTGCGACGACCTGAGCAACTGGTATATCCGCCTCAATAAGAAGCGCCTCTGGGGCGCCGGGATGGAGGAAGACAAACTGGCCGCCTACCAGACCCTCTACGAGGTGCTGAAAGGCGTGGCCCTGTTGGGTGCCCCGATCGCCCCGTTCTTCATGGACCGCCTCTGGCTGGACCTCGTCCCCGGAGCGGACTCCGTGCACTACCAGGCGATGCCCGAGTTCGATCCCGTTCGGGTGGACGAAGGCCTCGAAGAGAGCATGTCCTTCGCCCAGAAGGCTTCCTCGATGGTACTCGCCCTTCGCAAGAAGGTCGGCATCAATGTCCGCAAGCCCCTCGCCAAGGTCCTCGTGCCGGTGATGGACGACACGGTCAAGGCGCACATCCAGCGCGTCAGCGACATCTTCCTGACGGAAGTGAACGTCAAGCAGATCGAGTATCTCCACGATACCACCGGCATCATCACCAAGAAGATCAAGCCCAATTTCAAGACCCTCGGCAAGATCTACGGCAAGCAGATGAAGGAGATCGCCGCCGCGTTCGCCACGCTCTCCCAGGAGACGATTGCCGAAATCGAGCGCTCGGAAGACGACTATGTGCTCGCCCTGCCGGGCGGGGACGTCACCCTCTGCAAGGGCGATTACGAGATCCACTCCGAGGATATGCCGGGCTGGCTCGTCGCCACCGAAGGCACACTGACCCTCGCCCTGGACATCGTCCAGACGCCCGAACTGCTGCGCGAAGGCTGCGCCCGCGAACTCATCCACCCGATCCAGACCCTCCGCAAGGAGAGCGGATTCGAGGTTACCGACCGCATCCACACGGTCATCTATGCAGACGGCCCCGCTGCGGAGGAGATCCGCTCGGCCCTGTCCGAATACGCATCCTATGTTTCCGCCCAGACCCTTTCCCTTTCCCTGGATCTCGAGCCCCTCGACAAGGCTCCGCAGGACGCCGCGGAGGTGGAGTGGGGGAATGGCAGCATCCGTATCCAAGTCCAGAAACACACTGACAACCTTTCATAGTTATGGCAGAAAACAAAACCCGCTATTCTGATGCCGAACTCGCTGAGTTCAAGGCCATCATCGAAGAGAAACTCGCCAAGGCGAAGTCGGAGTACAACACCCTTCGCCATATCGTGATGCACAACGGCACCAACGATATCGAGGACACCACGCCTTCCTTCCGGACCGTCGAGGACGACGGCGCTTTCCAACTCTCCAAGGAGGAAGCCAGCCAGATGGCGCAGCGCCAGTACAAGTTCATCCAGAACCTGGAAGCGGCCCTGATCCGCATCGAGAACAAGAGCTACGGGATCTGCCGGGTGACCGGTAAGCTGATCCCCAAGGAGCGCCTCCGCCTGGTTCCGCACGCCACGCTGACCGTCGAGGCCAAGGAGATGCTGGCCAAGCAGGGGAAGAATTGATATGAAACTATCCCGGGGAAATCGTCTCCTGTTGCTCGGGGTCCTGCTCGTCGTGATCGACCAGGTGATCAAATACCTGGTCAAGACGAATATGGAGCCCGGGGAGCAGATTTTCGTGCTCGGGCAGTGGTTCCGCCTCTGCTTCGTCGAGAACGAAGGGATGGCGTTCGGGATGTCTTTCGGCGGCCAGGTCGGCAAGTTCCTTCTCTCGTTCTTCCGTATCGTGCTGAGCGGATTCCTCATCTGGTGGATACGCTCGCTGGACAAGAAGGGGACTGCTCCCGTCGGTGTGCTGGTCGGCCTGACGCTTATCACGGCGGGTGCCGTGGGCAATATTATCGACAGCCTGTTCTATGGCGTGATCTGGGGCTACGCTCCGCTGATGTTCGGCAAGGTGGTGGATATGTTCTTCTTCCCCATCATCCGGCAGGGGGAGCGGGTGATTTTCTTCAGCCCGGTGTTCAATTTCGCGGATTCGTGCGTGACCGTGGGGGCTTTCTACCTTGTGCTCTTCCAGTGGAAGTTCTTCTCGAAAGAAGAAGATAAGGAGAAAGAGAAGAAAAAGGGGAAGCGGGATTAGCGCCGCTGCGCGGGCCTTTTCCCTTCCTGTCCGGGAGCAATGCAGAACACACCGGTGCCGCACCTGATTGCGGCACTATTTGTTTGTCAGGGGCGCCCGCTGAGAGCTAGCTCTCATAAGGCGCCCCTGACAAACAAAAAGGGCGACAATGTCGCCCTGGTGTGTTATGTCATTGCATAGCGCGGAGGCGGAGGGATTCGAACCCCCGGTACGTTGCCGTACAACAGTTTTCAAGACTGCCGCCATCGACCACTCGGCCACACCTCCGGGAAATGGGTTTGCAAAGTTAGACAAAAAGTCTGATTTCCAAAAACACCCTAGAGATTCTTGATCAGCCGGAGGAAGTTGTGACCGTCTTCCCGGTTGTAGGAGACTTCGTCCATGATGCTGCGGACGATGTGGATGCCCAGTCCGCCGATGGGACGCTCTTCCAGCGGAAGGGTCGTATCCACTTCGGCCACCTGGGTGGGATCGAAAGGCCGTCCGCTGTCGGTGATATTGAAACAGATCTGGTGCTTGCGGATGATCGCCTCAATGTCCACGAGTCCCTCCGTGCCATCGGGATAGGCGTAGAGGATGACATTGGTCACGGCCTCTTCGAGGGCCAGGTTGAGGCTCATCGCCAGCGCCTGGCTGATGCCGGATTCCTCTGCGATGGTCTCGATGAAGTCGGCCAGCTGCGGGATCTGCTGGATGTCGTTCTGCAGCAGGAGGTGTCGGTCGGTGATGCTCTCGGGATCACCGAGGAACTTGATGCTCAGCATCGTGAGGTCATCGCTCTGCGGCGCGGCCCCGACGAAAATGTGGACGGCCTCGTTGATGATAGCCACCTGCTCGCGGGCCGGTTCGCGGGAAATGGTCCGGGCGGTTGCCAGGAGCCGTTCTTCGCCGAAGAGTTCTTTCCGGGTGTTCTCGGCCTCGGTCAGTCCGTCGGTGTACAGGAACAGGGTCGCGCCCGACGGGACCATGAGTTCCTGCTGGGGGTAGCGCATCTGTTCGTCGATGCCGATCGGACAGTTCGGTCTCACATTGATCTTCCGGACGCCCTCTTCGGTCAGCAGCAGGGGTGCATTGTGCCCGGCGTTGCAATAGCGCAACAGGCCGGAGGTCAGGTCCAGCGCTCCGATGAAGAAGGTAACGAACATATTGCTCTCGTTGTCCTGAGACATCGATTCGTTCATCTGTGAGAGAATGCGTGCGGGGTTGGATTCGTGTCCGGAAACGGTGCGGAAGAGGCTCCGGGTCACGGCCATGACCAGCGAGGCGGGGATGCCCTTGCCGGAGACGTCGCCGATGCAGAAGAACAGCCGGTCGTCGCGGATGTAGTAGTCGAACAAGTCGCCGCCGACCTCCTTGGCAGGCATCAGCGTGCCGAAGATATCGAAATCGTGGCGGTCGGGATAGGGCGGGAAAAACTTCGGCAGCATCGCCATCTGGATGGCGCTGGCGATCTTGAGTTCATTTTCGATCTTGTCCTTGGAGTCGGATACGGCCTTCAGCTTGCGCAGATTCCTCGCCGTCCGCTGGAGGATCAAGCCCAGCAAAAACAGACCTACGATTTGCAGCAGGAGCACGACGAAGCCCACCCGCTTGGCATTTCGGTAGATCTCATCCTCGGGGATGACGATGGACATCTTCCAGCCGGTCTTTTCCATCAGGGTATCGTAGCGGATGGTTTTCGCGACGGTGAGCGTCTCGGCGGGGCAGGCCATTATCTGACCTTCCCGGCTGGTGAGCGTGCTGAAGGAGTCGGGATACACCTGGATGCCGACGATCTTCTCCGTCAGCCAGGCCAGGGAGAGATCCGCTCCGACCATTCCGACGATCCGGCCTTCCGGATCCCGCAGGGGCGTGGCGAAGGTGACCAGCATCGTCCGGCCGCCGCTCTCGTCATAGTACGGCTCGCTCCAATAATCTTCGCCCTGCTCCACGGCATGGATGTACCAGTCCGTCTGGAAATAATCGTGATCTTCGCTCCCCAGGACCATCGGCTCATAGCTTCCGTCCGTGCGGCGGGCGAGGAGCGGCTCGTACCAATGGCCGAATTCCGGATAGTATTCCGAGGTGAATGCGACAGCGGCGTCGATAATCACGGGATTGGTATCCAGCATCTGCTTCAGATTGGCCTCGAACTGCTCGGGCTTGTCCAATTTGTCCGTCAGCGACCAGGCCATGTCATGGGCGGCCTGCTCCACCATATTGGTCACTTTTTCGATCTCGAGGCGATTGATGACGAGCTCGCTCTCGGCACGTCTGTTGGCTTCTTCTTCAAGCCCCTTCTTGGAGAAAAAGAATTGAATCAGGGACGTAGCTTCCAGCAGGACGGCTGCGACCAGGAGCAGCTTCAATCCCTGGAGGGTGAACAGGCTTTTGAAGGATTCTTTGACTCGGACCATAAGGGTTTATTTGAGAATGGAGGAGAGGGCGGCGCGGAATTCGGGCATCGGTGTCCCGGTGTCGCGCTCGATAATCAGGGTCTTGAGACCGGCAAAGGGGAGAATGTCGCGCTCGACGGCCTCCGGGTCGGCATCCGGCCCGAAATAGGCGGGCACGAAGGCATCCCAGAAAGCGCTGGAGGTGGTCTTCTCCATATGGAAATTCTCCAGGATGAACGCCTCGCTGCTCAGTTTGCAGGTCACATAGACCATGCCGAGATCGAAGAAGGGATGTCCATAAGAGAAATCTCCGAGATCGATGAAATAGAAATCGGACCCGGCGAAGATGGCGTTGCTGAAGTGCAGGTCCCCGTGGACGGCCGTGTCGGTGTCCGGGACCTGGCGGATGAACGCCGCGATGCGATCTTTCTGATCCGGGGTGAAGAAAGGATTCTCGTCCAGCAGACGGAGATATCGGTTCTTGACAGATTCGAAGCGGGAAGTATCGACGCGGGTCGCGTGCAGCTCCTTGCACATTTGGGCGAAGCGGACGGCGTATTCTCCCACGCGGGCCGGGTCGTCCCCGATGGCGCGGGCGAAGGATTTCTTGCCGGGAATCCGGCGGAAACGGATGCCGAAGCGTTCCCCGTCGGTCACGAAGTCTCCGGGCTCGGGCGTGGAGATCCCGGCCTCGTAGACCTTGCGCGCTACCTGCAGTTCGTCCCGGGCCTGCAACTGGATGCCCTTCTTGTAGAGCTTGAGCATCACGTCCGGGTCGGAAACGTGGATGTAGCTGCTTCCGTTGGCGCCCTCGCCGTCATGGATGTAGTCGGCGAGGTCGATCCGGACCGGCTGGCAGAATACCTCGTCGATCAGGCGGACGAACTCCTGGTAGGCAGCGGTGTGGGCGAGTTCGGAAAGCGAAGCCGCCAGGCCGCGGTAGTGCCATTCGTGCTCGCTGCGCTCCTTGACGTGGAAGAGGTTCCACAGGGCGTCGCCCTGCTCGGCGAAGTCCCGCGCGATGGCGCGCATATTGGACAATTTATCTCCCATCGCCACGATCTTGGCATCGTGGCCGGCCCGTGCGAGCCGGTCGATCGCCGCCTGTTTGCGGGCATGCCAGCTGGCCGAGGCGGGGAGGTGGTCCATAGCCTCGTCGCTCTCCGCGGCCACCAGATCCGCAATCCGGTCGCCGAACTCGCTGCGCAGCTGCCCGACGGTCACGGACGTGTCTTCCACGACATCGTGGAGCACGGCGGCGGAGAGGAGTTCCTGGTCGGGCGTGATGGTGGACACGATGGCGGCCGCCTCCATCGGATGGAGGATGTAGGGGAATCCTTTACCGCGCCGTTCTGTGCCGGCGTGGGCCTGCACGGCGAAGTGGATTGCCCGGTCCAGCAGACTTGTGTCCAGCGCAGCGTTAGGCATTATCGGTTATGCTTGATGAAATCCAGGATAAGCTCGACGGCGTCGTCCTCGTCCAGGTTGTCTACATTGAGGACCAGGTCGTAGTTGCGGGCATCATAGCGGCTCGTCCCGGCGAAATGCTTGACGAAGTTGTCACGCCCCTCATCCACGCTGTCGATGATGGTGGCGGCCTCCTCGCGGGAGACACCCTGCTTGGTCATCACCCGTTCGATGCGCTTCGCCCGGGAGGCACGGATGAAGACATCGAGCTTGTTGGGATGGTCCTTGAGAACGAAGAACCCGGAGCGGCCGGCAATCACGCAGGACCCCTCGTCGGCGACGGCATGCAAAATCTCGGTTTCGGCGGCGAAAATCTCTTCCGAGGTCGTGAAGTGCGGGAAGGGCGTACCTTCCTGGCCGGAACGCGTGCTGAGGATCATATCGGCGCGGGGTACAGGTGCGACTTTCTCGAGGAAATCGGCCAGCCAGTTCTTCTTCTTCGCCTTGATCTTCTCGATCTCGTAGGTGGTCAGGTTGAACTGGGAGACGAGAGACCGGATGAGCAGTTTGTCGCAATAGCGGACGCCGAGTTTGCCGGCCAATTTCTCTCCGATGCTGCGGCCACCGGAGCCGAGTTCGCGGCTGATGGTGATGACGAATGGGGATTCGGTATTCATATCAAATAAGGTTCAGGGTTTCTGCTTGTGAATAAATGATTTGCGCCAGAGATTCGTTGCTCTCGGAGACGCCGTTGAGATGGTCGAACAAGGCCTTGAGTCCCGGCTTGCCGCCCCCGCGGCGCAGAATGGCGACGATGCAGAGGTTCTGAAGGGCCACCGCGGAGGTGATGATGTCGATGTCGGTGGCGCCCAACTGGTATGAGGCCAGGCGGAAGGCGTCCTCCCGGCATTCTCTGACCATCTTGGCCACATCGCCCAGGGTATTCATCCCCAGGTCCTTGAGGATGGGGAGGTAGTGCTGGAGCGAGACCTCCTGGATCTCCGCCTGATTGAGGGCCGCGATCCGGTGGTTGAGGGCGTCGAAAGGTTGCAGGGCGAGATAGCTCTTGAACGTGTCGCCGTCCAGGGCGACTTCTTCGATGCGCCCGTCCGCCACGAGGGCCTGGACGCGCCGGCGGTAGTCCGTGATGCCGTTGCGGATGAGGCAGAATTGTTCGTCGGCCAGTTCGAGCATCCCGGCCAGGCGGTTCATCTGGCGGAGATATTCCTTGGGGATCTCCACGCCGGATTTGTAGCCGGAATCGTGGTAGAGCGTGGCCCAGACGTGCTGCAGGGAGGTGCGGATCTGGAGTTCGAAGCGGATCTCGTTGATTTCAGGAAAATCGGGATCCTGGTACAGCCGCTTGGGGATGCGGCAGATGTAATGGAGGGAATTGTAGCCGAAACTGTCGAGCTGGTGCATCTTGCGCTTGTCCACGGAGTTCTCCCGGTCGATCTCGAAAAGGTTCTCCGCCATGGCCGCGATCTTCTCTACGTCATCGCTGTAGAACGTGATGACCCGGACGCCGAGCAGGTCGGTGATGTCGCGGGCGGTGGCGTATTTGTTGCCTTTGAGCTCGAGTTTGCCGGCCAGGCTCCGCTCCTCCTTGACCCGGGCTTCCGTCGCCGTGACCATGAGTTTCTTGGCGGCGATGTCTCCCCGGATGATGGAGAGGGCGATCTCCTTCATCTTCTCAAGGGCAGGACACATCTGCCGGTACTCGTCCAGCAGAATGCTCCCGTGCAGGTCCAGACCGTAATCTTCCATTAAGAATCCTGGATCTCGAACAGGTTGTAGAAGCCGGTCATCAGGAAGACCTGGCGAATCTCTTCGCGGATGTTCTTGATGATCACCTTTCCTCCCTTGCGGGCAGTCTCCTTGCGGATGCCGAGCAGAATGCGCAGACCGGAACTGCTGATGTATTCGAGATCGCTGCAGTCCAGCACAATCTCCTTGTCAGCGTTGTCCAGCAAGGGCTGGATGTCCTTGGAGGCTTGCAGGGAGGCCGGGGTATCGAGCCGTCCTGCAAGCGTGCAGAGCAACCCGGTGCCGTTTTCTTTGATTGTGATTTCCATGTTTTATTAAGTGGCTATATTTAGTCTAACTTACAAAGATACATTTTCTCTTGGCAAGATAAAAGAGATTGCCCCGAAAAGTCAAGATGTCCGGAATGTTATCCCGGACATCTCTCCCTTGTAAAGAAAAATCTTGTTCTGCTTCGCTTAATAGATGAAAAAACGGGAGGAGACGTTGCAAAAACTGATGGCTTTTCCCGGGAAATTATGGAAGAATGAGATTTTTTTCTACCTTTGTGGTCTTGAAAGTTTGGTGAGTTGTCCGAGTGGTTGAAGGAGCCTGCCTCGAAAACAGGTGTACGGCAACGTACCGGGGGTTCGAATCCCTCACTCACCGCTTCAAAGCCAGCATTTTGCTGGCTTTTCGCGTCTCGTTTTATCCTCTCCCGTTTTTTGCGTAATTTCGCATATCAAAACGCCTGTTATGAAAAAAGCAATCATCTGGATTATCGGAATTCTGGTGGCCTTGTGCCTCGTCGTCTGGTTCACCTGGAGAGCAGAAATCGCAAGCATCAACTCAGTCACCCCCGTGAACGGCAATCCTTACCTCTACCAAATGGAATATAAGGCCGGCTACGATCTGGATGACCTCATCGCAAAGGACATCGACGAGAACGCCGAGCTGCTGGATTACGTCGTCGGCCGTATCGGAAAGGGCCTGCCCCTGAAGATTAAGAGCGCCCAGGTGGCCGATGAGGATGGCAATATGGAGACTTTCAACTGCACCTCCTTCCAAGTCAGGAACGCATCCGGAGAGGGATTCCTGTACGGACGCAACTACGACTACTTCAAGAACCCCACGATGGTGACCATCTCCCATCCCAAGAAGGGCTACGCATCCATCGCCTGCAGCGACATGTCCCATTTCGGCTATTCTCTGGAGAAACTGCCGGACTCCTTTATGAGCAAACTCAGCTGCCTGGCAGCCATCTACGCTCCCGTGGACGGCATCAACGAGAAGGGGCTGTGCACCTCCATCATGGCCCTGCCCAAGCAGGCATCCCGGCAGGACACCGACAAGCACGACGTGGGGACGACCATCATCATGCGACTGTGGCTGGACCGCTGCGCAACCGTAGATGAGGCACTGGCACTGCTGGAGACGGTCGATGTACGGCATGACGCCGCCGTCGGCAGCGGTTATCACTACATGGTGGCCGATGCCCGGGGAGACTGCGCCGTAGTCGAGTTCGACAAAGAAGACGGATGGAAAACAATGATTGTCCGCAAAGAGGAGGGACAGAACAGCATGCTGGTGACCAACCACCTGCTCTCCCGGAAGTACTACACCACGGAGCCCGATCCGGCCGTAGGCAATCCCCACAGCAAAAGCTGGTGGCGTTACGAGACCGCCGGCAGCTACCTGCAGGAGCATAACGGCATCCTCTCGCCGGAAGAAGCCCAGGAGTGCCTTTCCCTCGTCCACTGGAAAGATCTTGTCTGGGAGAATGGCACGGTGGAAGACACCCAGTTCAGCAACGTCTATGACCAGCAGGATATCACCCTGCTGCTCCGCAACTGGAACAGCTACGAAACAACCTGTCGCTTTCGTTTATAAAACAATTCCGGCCACCGTTCATCTGCTCGTATTCTGTCAGCAGCGGTGTATTTTGTGTTTGTTTACGATAATTGTTAAATTCGCAAAGATAAACCAGAAGGTTATCTATTGAAAATGGAAGTCATTCAGAGTTTCACCATCGACCATACCCAGCTGAAGCCGGGTATTTATGTTTCCCGTCAGGACAAGGGATTCACCACCTTCGATCTCCGCATCACCGAACCGAACCGGGAACCCGCCGTGGCACCCGCCGCCATGCACAGCCTGGAGCATTTGATGGCCACCTGGTTCCGCAACAGCGAGGCCCGGGCGGATGTGGTGTATGTCGGGCCCATGGGCTGCCTGACCGGAATGTATGTCGTCATGACAGGGTCCTACACGGTGGAGGATATGCGCCGCCTGACGATCGAATGTCTGCAGTGGATTCTCACGCAGACGGAGGTCCCCGCCACGCGCCCCGAGGCCTGCGGCAACTATCTCCTGCACGATCTTCCGATGTGCAAATGGGAGAGCGCCCGCTACCTGGACCGCCTGCAGCACGATTTCCACTGTACCTACACCCCTCTCCGGGTCACCCTGGAGGACGGCCGCATTTTCGCTGACGCATAAGCATTCAGAAGATTATGAAAAAATATTTATCGATTCTTTGCTATTTTGCTCTCGTGGCAGTTCTGGGCTCCTGCGAGAGAACACCGCTCGATCTTCACGAAGAGATGCAACAATACGGCAACAGCATTCTCTTGAATCCGAACCGCCAATGGAAGACGAGCCAGTTACCGGCCTACATCGGGGACATCTCTGCGTTCCCGCAGGAAATGCAGACCGTCATCCGCCAGCGTTTCCCCAACCTGGTCGGACTGGAAGGAGCCGCGGTCATCTTCGCAGGAACGAGCGACATGGCCTCCAATGCTGCCAAGTTGAAGAAGGCTGCGGAATCCGGGGCCTGTGTCATCGCCCCCGGCAACGTCTCCTTGTCATTTCTGGGCGCCGACCCCTTGATGGCCCCGCACACTTCCGACAATATTTCCACGCTTCTCCACAGTTATTCCCGATATGGAGCGGGCCAGTATTTTGTGATGTATGATGAGTCGGTAACGCCTCAGCCGGAAGCCGGATCTTCGAGTATGAGCGAAGAGGAATGGCGGGAACTGATTCTCCTCAATCAGGGCATGGGGGACTACATCGGCACTTCCATTTCGGACTACGACAATGACCCGGCCCACAATGAGAACTACTTCCAGACCCGGATGGACCCGTTTGTCGACTGGGTTGAGAAGGTGTATCTGGAGCGCAGTATTCCCCGGACTTTCTCCGAGTCGAGTTATGACAACCTGCAGGACATCATCGAACAATCCGGCCAATGGATCACGTTCGACTATCCCTACTCCCTGAACGTTTTTATCGACAAGGCAACCCTCAGCGATCCCGATTATCTGTCCAAGAGCGGTTCGATCTCCCTGGAGTTCCGTGTTTATCCTATCTATATGCTGTCTTCCAACGGCGACAAGGCCGGGGACTATTATGGCGTGGTTTCTACGGTCACGCCCCACATCCAAAGCATGTGGGGCCCCTATGCCGCTGCGCATGGTTGGACCCGAAACCGTATCTACGGCTTCTGGTTCTGCGACATGGACCTGGCCTTCGACCTCTTGAATCCGGATATGACTTCCATTTCCGGTCTGGAATATTTCGATCGCCCCATTCCCGAGAACAAGAACGATTCGAGATCATACAGCAAAGGGAAGACTTTCTCGATTTCCGGTTCCGTCTCCGGCGGCGCTTCCGGCGGCAAGCCCTATGTCGTGGGGCAATTCGGTCTGGGCGGTACCTGGACCAGTACCACCAACTACACCTTGGAGACGCTCAGCTACACGCGTGATTCCTCCACGCCTACGGTGAAATATCACTTCTGGTCGGAGAATGTCAAGTTGACGGATGACTGGGATGACTGGTCCCTGATCAACACGAATTTCCCGGCACCGGTCCGCACCGAGTTCTCCGCCCATTCCATGTGGGTCTGGCACGTTCCGGGCTATGTCGTGAAGGACGGGGATACCCAGCAGTACCGCCTGCGGTCCAAGATCAATCTGCGCTTCAGCACCTGGTATCACTGGCGGGGTGCCCTGGAGTACGATAGCAACCGCAAGGATCACAGTGTAAATATTGCCACCTGCGATTGGGCCTTGGACCGGCCGGACCGCACGCCCTGGGGATTCATCCGCCTTCGCAATGCGGCCGACAACGAAATGGCCCACGTGTCATTCTATCAGAAAGGTAAGGAAAGCGGGGAACCCGTCGCGACGCTCACCACCTCGTATGGCAAGGGCGAGGAAGCCCGGATCGCGTTGCCGGAAGGTACCTACAGCATCACCTGGGATATCGTCGATGGGAACACCGGCGCCAAGTTGAGCTCCTGGATCTACCGGAATGTCAAGGTACACCAGGGATACGATGACAGTTCGGCTACGGTCCGGATTTCCTCGGTGGACGGCGAAAGGACCGACCAATAACCCCTTTTACCAGACTTTGACGCGGGCTTCAGGGGCGACGTACAGGGAGTCGCCGGGCTGGATGCCGAAGGCGTCGTACCAGTAGTCGCACTGGGCGAGGGCCCCGTTGACGCGGAGGCGATCCACGGAGTGGACGTCCATCATCGTCAGATAGCGGAGCATTTCGTCAGAGGTGGTACCCGCCCAGAGATTGGCATAGGAGAGGAAGAAGCGCTGCTCGGGCGTGAAACCATTGTCATCGCCGAGGCGGCCGTGCTTATCCTGCCACATCTGGAAAGCGGTATAAGCGACATTGAGTCCGCCGTGGTCGGCGATATTCTCGCCCAGGCAGACAGTCCCGTTGGCCTTGAGCTCGCCGGGGATTACCCACAGACCGTTGAAGTACTCGGCCATCGCATCGCAAGGCTTCTTGAAAGCCTCGGCGTCGGCCTCGGTCCACCAGTCGTTGAGGTTGCCCGTCTTGTCATACAGACGGCCCTGGTCATCGAAACCATGGGTCATCTCGTGGCCGATCACCACGCCGATGGAGCCATAGTTGGCGGCTGCGTCGGCATTCATGTCGAAGAGAGGGGGCTGCAGGAAGCCCGCCGGGAAGACGATTTCGTTGTTGGTGGGGTTGTAGTAGGCGTTGACCATCTGGGCCGGCATCTCCCACTTGCTCTTGTCCACGGGCTTCTCGTATTCCTTCTCATAATTGAGGTCCCAATAGAACTTCTCGGCTGCCCGGACGTTCTCCAGGACCGACTTGGACGGATCCACCACCAGGCCGCTCAGGTCGTCCCACTTGTCGGGATAACCCACCTTCACCCCGTAGGCGGCGAGTTTGTCGAGGGCGGTAGCCTTGGTCTCCGGGCTCATCCACTCCTGGGCCTTGATGCGCTCGGCGAGGGCGGCGCGCAGGTTCTCGATCAGATCGAGCATCTCGGCCTTGGCCTCTTCCGGGAAATACTTCTCGACGTAGAGCTGGCCGACGGCGTCGGACATCAGGTTCTCCGCCAGGCTCTCGGCCGTCTTCCAGCGCGGCGTCTTCTCCTGGGTGCCGTACATCTTGCGGTTGTAGTCGAAGTTCTCATCCGTGAAATCATCGGACAGGACGCTCGAGTAGGAGTTGATCAGATCCCAGGTCAGGGCGGTCTTGAGGTCCTCCAGCGGCAGGTTCATCAGCAGTTCGCAACCCTTGGCGACGGGCTCGGGCTGGCCGAGGTTCACGACGGTGGTCTTGTCATAGCGGTAGTCGGCGAGATACTGCTTCCAGGGGAAGTTCCCGCAAAGGGCGGTCAGGGAATCGACACTGACTTTGTGGTAGTTGTCCTCGGGGATGCGCTGGCGCTCCATAGAATAGTAGGGTACGGCGATGGTTTCCTCGATGGTCCAGAGGCGGGCGACCTTCTTGGCGGCATCGGCCTCCGGATAGCCCGTCAGGACGAACAGGTTCTTCATGTGCTCCTTCATCAGCTCCCGAGCGTGGATGTTCGCGGGATCGTTGGACAGATAATAATCCCGGTTATCCAGGCTCAGGCCGCTCTGGTAGACGCAGACGATGTTGTTGGCTGCATCCTTCTCGTCGGCCATCACGTGCATGGAGAAGAAGAGACTGTTGTGCTCCGTGGCCAGGTATTTCAGGAATTCCTCCCGGGTCTGGATGGCGTCCACTTCGTCGATCAGGGCCTTGAGCGGCGCGGCGCCGTCGGCATTGAGGCGGGTGGAGTCCATCATCATATTGTAGAGGTCGCCGATCTTCTGGGCGATGGAGCCCTTCTCGTTGTCGCTGGCGGCAATCTCCTGGATCAGCGCGGCGAGGGTCTTGACATTGTCATCCATAACCTTGTAGACCGTGCTCCAAAGGGGATATTCCATCGGCTGGGGATTGAAGTCTCCCCAATGGCCGGTGGCGTAACGGGCGAAATCATTGCCCGGACGCGCGGTCGTATCCATATAAGCGTAATTGATACCGGCGGTCTTGACCGGTCGTCTGGGGTTGCAAGCGGCCAGAAGCACTGCCGCTGCAGCCAGGAAATACAAAGCTTTTTTCATAATTAGTACACTTAGAAAAGTTCGGGACGCAAATATACGAAAAAAACCGCAGACGGAATCCCGTCTGCGGTTTCTTGGTAGGGACGATCGGGGTCGAACCGATGACCTCTTGAATGTGACTCAAGCGCTCTGAACCAACTGAGCTACGCCCCTGTCTTTTCTTTGGGACTGCAAAAGTAGGACATTTTCATCAAACGCGCAAGAGGCCCATCTTCTTTTCTGTAAAAATCGTTAATTTTGGATTGAATATGAAAAGACGCGAATTCCTCAAAACGAGCGCCGCGGCCGGAGCCGGGGCGGCGTTGCTCGGCGCCTGCGCCCCGCGCGCAGCTGCCCCGAGACCGTATAAGGTGGGCGGCAAGGCCCGGATGCAGTTGAGCTGGGAGCCCTACGAACTCCAGCTGGCCCACACCTTCACCGTGGCCTCCTATTCCCGCACCACGACCCCGGATGTCCAGGTAGAGATCCGCTACGACGGATTCACCGGTTACGGCGAGGCCTCGATGCCCCCGTACCTGGGGCAGACGGTCGAGAGTGTCTGCGCTTTCCTGGAGAAGGTGGACCTCTCGCAGTTCGCCGACCCCTTCCAACTGGAGGATATTCTCGCCTATGTGGATAGCCTATCCCCGGGGGATTCGGCCGCCAAGGCGGCGGTGGACATCGCCCTGCACGACCTGGTGGGCCAGCTGGTGGGCCAGCCCTGGTGGCGGCTCTGGGGCCTGGACGCCGCCAAGGCGCCCGACACCACCTTCACGATCGGCATCGACACGCCGGAGGTCGTCCGCGAGAAGACGCGCGAATGCGCCGACCGATTCAATATTCTCAAAGTCAAGGTGGGGCTGGATAACGACGAGGAAATGATCCGCACCATCCGGGAGATCACGTCCCTGCCCATCGCCGTGGATGCCAACCAGGGTTGGACGGACCGCCGGAAGGCACTCGACGAGATCTATTGGCTGAAGGAGCAGGGGGTGGTGATGGTCGAACAGCCCATGCCCAAAGAGCGACTGGACGACAATGCCTGGATCACGGAACACAGTCCGCTGCCGATTTTCGCCGACGAGGCCATCCAGCGTCTGGCCGACATCCCCTCCATCAAGGGTGCGTACACCGGGATCAACATCAAACTGATGAAATGTACCGGAATGCGGGAGGCCTGGAAGATGGCCACTTACGCCCGAGCGGAGGGGATGCGGGTGATGTTGGGATGTATGACGGAGACTTCCTGTGCGGTCACGGCCGCCGCCCATCTCTCGCCTGTGGCGGATTTTGCCGATCTGGATGGCAATCTGCTGATTACCAACGACCGCTTCCGCGGGATGACGGTCCGCTCCGGGCGCATCACGCTGCCGGATGCGCCCGGACTGGGCCTGGTCAGACTGTGATCCACCCCGTGGACACGCCGCTCGTGACGAACAGCACGCCCGTGGCGATGACGACCATCAGCCAGAGAATGAAGATGACGAGCCCCGGATGCCATTTCGGCGATTTGAAGCCGAAGAGCAGCTGCAGGGAGCCGTAGAGGATGCCCAGGAAGGGGAGGAAGGCCACGAGGGCCAGCAGGATATGGGCCCAGGGCTGGCTCAGGGTGACGGCGAGCCCCGGCGCCGTGCGATAGAGTCCGGTCATCCCCTCATTGAGGAGCCGGCCCAAGTTCAGGACACCTCCGTCGCCCGGAATCCACCCCTGGTGGAAGGCGCCGGAACCGAGGAAGAAGACCCCGCCGGAGAACAGACCCGTGAAGGCGATCAGCAGCAGGAACACCCCCAGGAGGACTTCCAGAATCCGCCCGATTTCGCTCCAGGCATTGGACTTGCCCACCTGCTCGAGCACCTCGCCGACTTCGTGCGTTCCGCTCTCGATGCGCTGCTGGATGCCGAGGATGGTGCCGTCTTCGCCGCGCTGCTCCCAGCGCTGGCGGACGGTCCGGGCCGCCGGCATACAAATCCACAGGATCATGTACGCGATCGGGAAGAACAGCTGGAGGGACGTCGTGAATCCGTGATGCCAGCCGAATCCGAAGAACATGGCCAGCGTACCCGCGACGAAAAGGAGCCGGAAGAACACCTTGTCCGTCCGGAAATAGATCCCCAGGCCGCTGCAGACCCCCGCGACCACCTTGTCGGACACGTTGCGGTAGAGTTTGCGTTTGGGACCGTTCCCTTCTTTCGCAGGAGCCGTTCCGGCATCTTCCGCCTCCTGGCTCTCGCTTTCAATCTGCTCCGGCCGGCCCAGGATCCCGATGACCCCTTCGAGGACGGCGCGGGACACCACGCCGTCGCGTCCGCATTTCTCCAGAAGGAGTTCGGCCATCCGTTCCTCGATGCCCTCGAGAATCTCGCTGCCGCCTTCGCGGCTCTTGTAGAAGCGCTCCAATTCATCAAGGTAGCTGGTTGCGAGCTCGATGGCGTCGCTCTCCAGCGTGAAGGCAAATCCGCCCAGACTGACCTTTTCTATTTCTTTCATGCCTGTTTGAGCGTTGCGATGGTATCCACGAGTTCCCGCCAGGCCGTATCCATTTCGGAGAGCTGCTCCCGGCCTTTGTCCGTGATTACATAGTACTTGCGGGGAGGACCCTGGGTGGATTCTTCCCAGCGGTAGGAGAGCAGGCCCTGGTTCTTCTGCCGGATCAGCAGGGGATAGAGCGTACCCTCGACGACGATCATGCCCGCCGTCTTGAGCTCCTCGATGATCGAGGACGCGTAGGCCTCGCGTTTGTTGAGGAGCGACAGGATGCAGTAGTCCAGCATCCCTTTGCGCATCTGTGCGCGCACATTTTCAGCGGTGTTGTCCATACGCTACTTCTTTTGGGAATTGGAGAATTTCGCCAGGTTCTCGGCCGTGACCGGAAGGCCGTTCATCTCGCATTTCTGCGCGGGCGTGACGGCCTTGGGGATGGCGATCCAGCAAATTACATAAATCCAGAATCCGGCCGTGCCGGCGATCAGCGCCACGAGCATCAGGATGCGCGCCAGCACGACGTCGATGTCAAGATAATTGGCCAGACCGGCGCACACGCCCGCGATACGGCGATTGTCGTAGTCGCGATAGATCTTCTTGCGCTCCTGCGGCTCGCTTCCCGTGCTTTCGCTCGCGGCAGGCTTCTCCGGGGCTCCGTCGGGCATGCCGAGCTGGAGGGTGACCCGCTCCACGAGATCGATATCGACCACGCGACCGTCTCCGATGCCTGCCTGCAGGAAGAGTTCGGCGATGCGGGACTCCAGGTCCTCCATCACCTCGGCGCTCTGGGTGAAGGGAACGCCCGATTGTGCGGCGAGACGCGCACGGAAATGCTCAAGATACTTGTTCAGGCGCTTGTAGGCGTCTTCTTCGATGGCGAAACTTCTGTTTCCAAGACTGATGTTCAATACCTTTTTCATTTTATATAGAACTTTGACAATGCAAAGATATAAAAATTTTATAATACCTTGCAACACCTAGTACCAAAAAAATTAAAAATCCGGTCGATTTTTTCAGGGACCGGATGATTCAGCAGGGGAGAGGGGCCGTCAGGGCTGCCCGGGGGCGGTTTTGTTGATGGCCTCAGCGACCACCTCGGCACAACGCGCGGCGCCGATCGTCGAAGCGTGACCGTCATTGATCTGGTACACGTCCTTGACCCCGGCGGCGACGAGTTCACGGATATAGGGTGTCATCACGACGATCCGATCGTCCTTGGGCAACGGGTCCAGGATATGATTCTGGGGATGCTTGCCCTCGATCCAAGGTTCATAAGAGTCATATTTGTCGGCGCAGATGAGGAAAATCAGGTTAATCCCTTTCTCTTCCGAGAGACGGAACAGGCGGTCCAGGTTGTCAAGTGCCCGCGAGACATATTCGTCCGTCATCTGCAGGAATCCCATTTCCTCACGATAGACATACAATTCCCGGGAACGGGTCGGGTGGGAGAAACAGTCTTTGTTCAGGGTGAACTTGCGCACCGGATTGTTGTACCCGATCGAAAGCCGGACCCAGCGGGCCGTCTCCGAGAGGAGGTCCTTTTCCCATTTCCCGTGGTTGATCGGACAAAGTTCGGCATAATCCGTGCTCTCGAAGTCCAGCCAGCAGAGCCGCCAGACATAATAGTGCTCCACGATCTCCACGACGACGGTCTGCCCCGCCCGGAAGGCCCCGGCATTGAGCAGGGACAGATAATCTTGGACGGGCATATAGAAACTGCTCCGCTCGAGGTTCCCGACCTTGAATCCGTGGTCCCTTCCCAGGAAATGCGGGTAGGAATACAGGCCCTGGTTGCTGAACGAGTCGCCGAGGGTGATGACGGGGTAGTCCGGAATCTCGCGGACATCGTGGATCTGCGTCGCGCAGAGCGAATCCCGCTGCTCGTCAATCATATCGTTGACATTCAGCGAGCTGTATTCCTGACCATAGGGCACAAGGTTGAGCAGGCCCAGATCTCCGGACACGCGGGGCGCCACCTTCCAGTTGTAGTAGCAGACGAATGGAAGGATGAGGGCCACGACGGCGTAGAACTTGAGTGCGAACCGTTTCAAAACTCGATATATAAAAAGGTCAGATTCTTTCCCCAGAGCATGATCAGCAGGCAGACCAGCACAAGATAGATCGCATAACGGACGGCCCAGTGATAGCATTTGAGCGGTACCAGCGGGAACTCCACCGTCCGGTTCCGCCACTCGAGAATCATCAGGGCGATGATCAGGACGGTCTTGGTCCGGAAGTCCGGATGCAGGAAGAAGAGATAGAAGCCCTTCAAGGTCTCCAGGTGGGCCATCCCGGCTAGATACTGCCAGGCCTGGGCGATGGAATCCGCCTTGAAGATGATCAGGCCCACCGTCACCAGCAGGAAGGTCAGCACCATCCCGCCGAAATCGGAGAGTTTCGGAAGGCCCAGCCAACCCGGCTTCAGCTTATGTTTCTTGGCGAACGCTCCGGACAGGATCAGCGGCACGAACAGCAGGCCGTGGTAGAGCCCGAAGACACCGAAAGTCCAATTGGCCCCGTGCCAGAGGCCCACCAGGACCATATTGATGACGATCGCCAGGATCATTCCGAACTGGCCCCAGTCCCGGAAACGCACGTTCAGCGGCATGAATACGTAATCTGTCAGCCAGCCGGTCAGGGACATGTGCCAGCGCCGCCAATACTCGGCCACGTTAGTGGCGAAGAAAGGATAATTGAAGTTGCGCGCGACCCGGAATCCGAGCAGTTTCCCCGTGCCGATGGCCATGTCGGAATAGCCCGAGAAGTCGGTGTACATCTGGAAGGAGAACAGCAGGGCGGCCGTCAGCAGCATGCTTCCGGAGGCCCCGGATATATTCTCCCAGACCGGGTCGATCACAAGGGAGCAGCGGTCTGCGATCAGGACCTTCTTCGCCAGGCCCCAGAGGAACTGGCGTATGCCCTCGGCCGCCGTGTCATAGTCGAAAGAGCGCGTCTTGTGCAGCTGGCCCAGGAACTGCGGCCGGTCGATGGGCCCGGAGAGCAGGCAGGGGAAGAAAGCGACATAGGCTGCAAAAGCAATGAAATCCGTCTCCGGCTCCAACTTGCCCCGACGTATCTCCACCACATAGCTGATCAGCTTGAAGGTGATGAAACTGAGCCCCAGCGGCAGGATGATCTGGAAGGTATGCCAGTTGGTCTGCAGGCCCAGCGCCCCGAACAGGGAGGAGAAGGACTCGATGAAGAAATTGAAATACTTGAAATACAACAGCAGCCCGACTCCCAGCACCACGCCCAGCGCGCTGATCCAGGAAGCCCCCTTCTCTGACTTGCAATGCTTCAGCGCGAGTCCGATGCCGTAGAACAGGGCGGTCGCCCCGATCAGCAGCGGGAGCATCTTCAGACTGGCATAACCATAGAAGAACCAGCTCGCGAGCAGGATCAGGATATTCTGGGCCTTCGTCTTCTCCCTGAGCGGAAACCAGTACAGGGTGAAGACGACGACAAAGAAAAGCAGGAAGGGGAGCGAGTTGAAACTCATCTCGTCAGGCCAGTTTCGACGCCAGGCAGTCTATGAGTTCACCGACATTTTTCCAAGAAAGGATCTCTTTGGAAGTGAATTTGATCTTGAACTTCTTCTCGATGGCCACGATCAGCTGGATATGCGTCAGCGAATCCCATCCTTCCACGTCCTCGGCCGTCGAAGTCTCGGACAGGACGATCTCTTCGTCATCCAGCACGTCGCGGAAAATATCCTGGACCTTCAGCAACAAATCTTCTTTTTGCATGGGGTGAGCTTATTTGGAAACAATGAAACAATCAAGGGGCGTGAACGTGTCCACGTCCAGCGTGAACAGCCGCTCCGGCGCCTCGGGATCCGGGGTGAAGCCGAGCCGCGGGTAGTGCTCTGCGACCATGGCATTTTTGGCCGTGGGCAGGTATTCGCCGACCAGGTGCCTGAACCCGTGCTCCCGGGCATATTCCACGAGGGTATTCAGCGTGAAGGCCTCCATTCCGCGTTTGAGCACCCGGCAGCTCATCAGCCAGGTATCGATGAAGAGCGTTCCGGCGTCGCGCTTCTCCAGGATGACCACGCAGATGAGGCCGTTGTCGCCGAACTTGTCGGAGAGCGTGAAGGAGAAGCAGGCGTACGACGGGTCTTCACCCAGGCGGCGGACCTCGTCTTCCGTATAGCGGACGGTCCGGAGGTTGAACTGGTTGCTCCGCTGGGAGAGCTGTGCGACGCGGGGGATGTTGAAGGCGTTGAACCCGCGCACCTCGCTGACCATCTCCAGGGACCGCAGGAAATCGGCCTCGTTCGAGAAGGAGAGGGCGGAACTGGTACGCCGGGCCTCGACCTGATACTGCTTCGTCCTGTCCTTGTCGGCAGAAGAATAGGAGGCTGTCTCGAAAAGATTCAGCCCGTAGAGATACTCCAGGTAGTCGCCCGGGTCCTCGGGCAGTTCTGGAACACAGATCTCCGGGATGCCCTCCCGGACGATGTTGCGCTCGAAGGGATTGTCATCCAGGAATACCATCGAGTCAAAGCCGATATTGAGGATCTGACGGATGGTCCGGATGTTGTCGACCTTGTTCTCCCAGTTGGCGATGAAGACGGCGATGTCGTCCAGGCGGAGAACCATCTCGGGATTCTTCTCGAAGGGCTCCCGGGCCTTGTCGTCATCGTTCTTGCTGCACACACAGATGATGATGCCCCGGTCCTTGAGTTTGCGGACCCACTGCTGGAACTCCGAGAAAGCCTTGCCGATGCCCAGCCCGTGGCCGATCTGGATGTTCTCCCAGCCGTCATCGCCCACGACGCCGCCCCAGAGGGTGTTGTCCAGGTCGAGAATGAGGCATTTCTTGAATGAACCCCGGATGGCGCAGACGATATCCAGCGTCCGGGACGCGACGTAAGGGAGGGCGTCCAGGCTGAGGAGCATCTCCGTGCTTACATAGACACTGCTGTCGAAACAGAAATCCCGCCCCAGTTTGGCCTGGAGTTCCGAGAGGTCGCAGATAAAGAGATTGGGGCACTCCTGGCTGAGGGTCATCAGGCCCAGGTTGAGTTTGCGGACCTGGTAGATGAAGGAGACCTCGACCCGGTTCTGGTAGCTGCCGAACACGCCGTCGCCAATCTCCGGATAATTGTAATAAATGATCTTCCCCGGGAAAGACCCGCATAGGGTGCGGACGAATTCCAACCGCTCGTCGCAGAGGGCCGTGCGCTGCTCCGCCTCCATCAGGCTATACTTTTCCAGCAGTTTGTGCGAGGACTGGAAGACGACGAGGTAATCAGCGCCGAAACGATGCAGGTCGGAGGTTGGGTCCAGGACCTGCCGCTCCACTTGGTTGTACTCGCCTTCGAACAGTTCCAGGCAGATTCCCCGGGCGAGGGCCTCTCCCTGAATGGCGGTGGCAAGGAACTGTGTAGCGCTGTCGCCGAGCAAAGCCAACCGGACCCGGGGATAATCCGGGTCCGGCTGCTTGAGCAGGCGCTTCAACTGTTGAAAAGTCCTCATGCTGCTTCTGTTAAAACTATCGGCCGAATAGTTTGAAGCCGCGTTTTTTGTGCTTGCGGTGCTTGAGCTCCCGCTTGTGGCAGATGATTTCGTAGATGGTACCCCAGTCTGGCAGACCGCCGAGGTTGCGGTCGTCGATGTAGACGTCCGCCACCACCTTGGTCCCGGCCTTGGCCGCGAACAAGGCGCCCCGGGGTTGGTTGCTGTTGATGGCATAGAAGTCGAGTCCGCGATCGTGGCAGAAAGCAATGGCGTCTTCCAGCAGTTCCCCCTCGCGGGATGTCCACAGAATCAGCCGGTTGCCATCCTCCTGCAGCTGGATGAGGGTCTCGATGGCGAAAGGTTTCTCTTTGCCGATCTCGGGATATTTGTGCTCGACGATGGTCCCGTCGAAATCTACGGCGATTGTCATCGTTTAACTATCTTTTTCACCATAGCCGTAGCCATAGCCGTAGCCGTAACCATAGCCGTATCCGTAGCCATAACCATAGCTGCGACCGATTCCGCGCTGGATTTCGGTACCGTTGAAGATGATGGCCAGGTTCTTGAGACGGCCGCTCTGCTGCAGTTCATCCACCAGCGGCATCATCCGGCGGTCGAGCTGTCCGCTGCGCAGGACGAGCAGGTTGACATCCACCACCCGACTGATAATCATCGGGTCGGCCACGACATTGACCGGGACGCTGTCGAGCAGGATATAGTCATATTTCTGGCGCAGGGTCTCGATGAGTTCATCGAAACGCTTGCGGCGCAGCAGTTCCGTCGGGTTCGGCGGGATATGTCCGGCAGGGATGAAGTCGACCCCCTCAATCACCTCCTTGTGGAGGATGTCGCTGACTTGGACATCTTCTTCGAAGAGGTAATTGGACAAGCCGCAGGTCTTGTGCTTCAGCCCGAGCTGGCCGGAGAGGGTCCGCTTGCGCAGGTCCATGTCCACGAGCACGACCCGCTTGCGGGCGTCGGACAGGCATCGGGCCATATTGGCGGAGATGAAGGTCTTACCGGCCGCTACAGTAAAGGAATTCATGGCGATTACCGGGTGATCCACGCCTTCCGGCTTCATGAAGTCGAGATTGGTGCAGGTAATCCGCATCGCCTCGGTGAAGATGGAGCGGGCGGACGGGTCATACACGACAGGGGATTCCGCTTTTTCCTCGTTTTTCTTTTTCTTATTCCTGAAGAGTTTCTTCTTGCCGCGGGAAGTGTCCAGCGGAACCTCGGAGAGAACAGGTACGGAGACGAGATCCTCGATCTCCTTGCGGGTACGGACCCGGTTGTCCAGGAAGAGCCAGGCGATCAAGATGACCGCCGGCACGAGCAGTCCGATCAAGAGCGCAAGCAGCAGCATGCGGTTGCGCTGCGGGGAGACCGGAGCCCAGGAGCCTTCGGGGACATCGATCATGCGGGCGTTGTTGTCGACCATCGCCTGGGTGAGCGCATTCTCCTCACGCTTGTTCAGCAGGTAAACATAGAGATTTTCCTTGATCTGCTGCTGACGCTCGATGTTGAGCATCTGCTTGGCCTTGGCCGGCATCGCGGTAAACTGCTGCAGCGAGGTGGTCTCCTGCTGGGAGACATCCTGCCGCTTGACATTCAGGCTGGTCAACAGGTTCTGGATAATACCCAGGATATTCTGGCGAAGGTTATTGATGCTGTTCTCGACCGTCTTGACTGCCGGACTGACCTCGCTACTGGCCGCGACCAGGCGCTCGCGCTGGAGGATGAGGCTGTTGTACTGACTGATCTGGTTGTCGACGTTGGTGTCGTTGAGGCCGGTATTGACCGGGATCATCTCAAATCCGCCAGCCGAGTTCTGGACATAGTCGCGCAGGTATTCGGCAATGGAGATCCGGGTTTCCAGTTGGATAATTTCGGCATTGTAGCTGCGGCTCTCGTTGAGGTAGCGGGAGGCGGCTTCATCCACGTTCATCAGCCGCTGCGAACTCTTGAAATTGGCAAGGTCGTCTTCTACCGAGCCGAGTTCCTCCTGGATGATGGCGATACGGTCGTTGATGAAGGCGGCCGTGTTGACGGCGATGCGGTTCTTTTCGCGGACGGCGTCCTCGTTGTATTTGTCGACCAGCACCGTGAGCACATCGCAGGCGCGCTGGAGATTATAATCCCGCTGGATCAGGGTCAGAATATTAGAATTCTGGTTGATATCCAGCCCGGAGAGAAAGCCCAGCGCAGCGGACTGGACGGGGACTTTGCTGATCATGATCTCGCGGCCGATGTACGAGTTGATGGTGGTAGTGGGTTGGAAAACCACTTTGCCTCCGGCGAGTTCAAGTGTGTCACCCAAGGCGACGGTACGATCCTGGAGGCGGATATGCGTGGCATCCAGGGGCGTGACGTTCACGGAGAAAGTCCCTGGTTCATCCTCTTCCCGGGAGAACAGGACGCGGACCGGGGCATTGCGGTAGAGCTCGAGGTTGCGCAGTTTCTCGTGGATGCGATAGTTGACATCCACATCCAGGGTGCGGACGACTTCCGCCCACATGGACTTGGAGCGCAACTGCAGGATCTCGTTGGTCATGCTGACCGAGTTGATGATATTGCTATAGGCATCCATCCGGACCGAACGGGCGGTGTTGCTCGGGTCCTTGATGATCACGGTCACATTGCTCTGATAGATGAGCGGACTCTTGGCGTAGCGGTAATAGGCAATGCCCACGGCCAGGGCGGCGCAAATTACGAACCAATACCAATGGTTCAACAGGAAGAAGAACAGGTCAACCAGATTGATCTGCTCGCCTTTTTGATTACGTTGTTGACGGTCCATAATTTAAAGCTTGGTGGCTAAAATGTAGATGGAAGTGAGAGCCGTAATGGCGGTCGTAATCGGGGAGAAGGCGCTGAACAAAGCCTGGATGCTGGCGGACGTGCGGAAACCGCGCGGCTTGACATAAACGATATCGTTCTGTTTCAAATAGAAAACCGGCGAGTCGAAGAGGCTCCTGGACTGCAGATTGATGGAGTAAGCCATCCGGACACCTTCCTCGGTACGGATTACCATCACATCCGGAATCTTGGATCGCTCCGTGGTGCCGCCCGAGCGGGCGAGGACCTGCAGGATGTTGATGCTGTTGCCCTCGACCGGCATAACGCTCTGGCCGGTTTCGCCCAGCACCGTGATGGAGAAATTCTCCATCTCCACCATGACGATGGGTTCCCGTATATAGCCTCGTGAGATAATCTCGGAAGTAATCCATTCCTTGACTTCGTTGAGGGTCTTGCCCTGCACATACATCTGGCCGATCACGGGGAAACTGATATTGCCGAGTTTATCCACTGTATACGAGGTGTTGGCAAGAGCCTGGCCGGATTCGTTGGTCATTCCGCTGGTCACGTTGAAAGGGGCGGCCAGTTCCGCATTGGTGCTGAAAACCCGGATGTTGATTTTGTCGTCCACCTGCAGGCGCAGCTCCGGTGCCTGCTTGGCCAGGTAGGGCGTGTCGTATTCCAGGTCGCGCAGATAGGCGATCTTGGCCGGCGTCGTGCAAGATACCGGCAGCACGATGAGTGCCGCTAGAATCAACCATTTAACATTCTTCTTCATAGATATCTATTATTTTGTCTATCATCTTCTGTGCGGTGAACATCGCGTCAAACCGCTCGCGGGCCCCATCGGCGTATTGCTGCCACCGGACCGGATCCTCACAAACTTCCCGGATGGCATCTGCGAGGGCCTCAGGATCGCCGGGTGCAACATTGCGCCCGGATACGCCATCCTCATTTACCCAGGCGGTCCCGGAACCCGGAATCCGTGTTGCCACGACCGGTTTGCCGCAGGACATCGCCTCGATCTGCACGATGCCGAAAGCTTCCGTCTTCATCACCGAACTCAGCACGAATACATCACAGGCGCCGTACAGGGCGGGCAGCGTTTCATCAGCCACATATCCCAGCAACTCCACCCGTTCCTGCAGGCCGAGCGAGTCGATCTGCTGTTGCAAATCATCCCGCAACGGCCCCATCCCGCCGATGAGGACTTGATAGCCCTCTCCCAGCCGGTTTGCCGCTTCGATCAAGGTGCTGAATCCTTTGTAAGGAATTAGCCGCCCCAAAGATACAACAATTTTCTTGTTCGGAAACTGATTTCGGATATCGGAGGCCGCATTTTCTTCATATCGGATCGGCTCGATTCCGATGGGCACGAACCCGACCTTGTCCTGGGCGTCCTGCAACCAGGGAGACTCCCGGACATAAATGGGCGTCGTGCCGAGGATGCGGTCGGCACGATTGATCAACCAGTTCTGCAGCGGGCGGTACAAGACTAACAGCGTTTTTTGTGAGAGGATGTCGCTATGCCAGTGCAGGATGACCCGGCCCTTGTAGCCGCTCAGCCGCAGGGCGAGCGCCGCCATCGGGTCGGGATGGTGGATGTGGATAAGGTCGTATTCCGCGGCGTGGCGCCGCAGCCAGCGGACCATTGCCGGGGAGATCATGGTCGCGGCTTTCTTGGTAATTGCGGGAACGCAGATCACCCGGCCGCAATCATTGAAGCGGATGATCTTTCCTTCCGGGGTTTGTTCGCAGCGGTCCAGATCCTGCGGATCCACCGGGTCCGAGGCCAGGGTGGCGCAGAGCATGTCGCATTGCACCCCGCGCGCCGACAAGCCGCGGGTCAGGTCCCACATTACCTTCTCCACGCCGCCGCGGATGGGGTAGAACTTACCGAGTTGCAAGACTTTCATAGAGGCGGATATAATCTTGGAAACAGTCTTTTCTATCAAAATGTTGCAGGGCATATGACCGGCAGGTCCGGGCGTACACCGCTTTGTCCCTATCCCGGATCTGGCGCAGCGCGTCGGCGAGCCCCGCCACGTCGCCTTGTTCCACCACGAATCCGGTCCGGTCCGTGATGGACTCCACACTGCCGCCGGTGCGGTAGGTGACCACAGGCGTGCCACAGGCGATGGCCTCCAGGTTGACGGTCGGGTAATTGTCCTGCCAGGTGGGATTTACCAGGGCGAGTGCGCCGGAATAGAGTTCTGCCAGTGCGTCTGCATCCGCAGTCCGGGGGATGAAGCACACCCCGTCGGGGAACGCGGCCCGCTGCCCCTCGTCCAGCCGTCCCACGACCACCAGACATTCGTCTGCGGGCAGCGCTGAGGCGAGCCGGACCAGGTCGGGCAGCCCTTTCTGGGGCAGCCACAAGCTTGCCACGGCGAGCACATAGTTCTCCGTGGGGATTCCGTAGCGGCTCCGGACCCTTGTTTCCGGCCGGGGCCGGAAGGTGTGCAGGTCGATCCCGTTGTGGATTACCCGGCAGGGGACATCCTTGAGGAAAGATTTGGCGACCTCCCGCCGCATCCAGTCCGATACGGTCACGAGCGTAAAATCCGGGATGGCGGTCAGGGCATCCCGCTTGCGGATGAAATTCCGCTCCGAGCGGTCGAGCAGCCAGCTTTTGGGGAAGGCGCCCCGCTGCGGACAGTTGTGGCAAATGCTCTGCCAGCGGTCGCAACCGGCGGCCGCATAGTGGTAACAGTGCCCGGTGAAAAGCCAACAGTCGTGCACCGTCCAGATCACCGGTTTCCCTCGCCGGGCGAGGAAATCGCAAAGCAGGGGGTAGTTGAGGAAGTATCCGTGCACGTTGTGGATGTGCACGATATCGGGGTCGATCTGTTCGATTCGTCGGATCAGCTGCTTGGTGGCGCGGCGCGACGCCAGACCGTGGGCGTCGAAAAGCCGGGTGGCCAGCCAGTGGAGCAAAAGGTCGAGTTTGTTCCCGACAGGCACGAGCCGGGAGTTGTGTGGGGGAACGCCGTCCCGCGCCCGGCTATAGGCAATATAACTCTCCCAGCCGGCTGCCTGCGCCAGCTCGCCGAGTTCGCGCATGATCTTGCCGGTGGAGGTGTTCTCCCGGACGACGGGGTTGATCTGAAGGAGTCGTTTCAACTTATTTCCCTCCGACTAAGATACTTGTTATACGGGGGAGCAGCTTGCGCATTCCCCAATAGACGGCGGTAAGCAGGAACAGCACCAGGGCGGCCCCAAGCAAATACACCCCGATTTGGGCGATCGTCCCTTCCGGGTGGAGCAGCTGGAAAAGACCTTTCTTTACGCCAATCAGCAGCAGGTAGTGATATAGATAAATGAAATACGTCCAAGCGCGGGATTGTGTGGACAGCCGCACCGGCGTGTGGAGCCAGCGCTCCACGGGTGCGATCTTCCAAATGCTCAGGCAGGCGCCCAGCGAAAAGAAGAAAACTTGCTCCGGACAGATCTTGAAGGCCCACAGGACACCGAGCCCCAGCACGCCCCACCAGCGCAGGTAGCGCACGAACAGATAGATCAGGGGCGAAATCACCACCATGACGATGAGTTCGCGGATGAACCAGAGTGAAAGGTTGATCGGCCCGGTCCAGAAGACGAACAGCGGATTCTTCCAATTGTCTCCGAGGAAACCCGAAACCATGGAAGGCACCTCCTTGAGGGCGAAATAGTAGCAACCCCAGGCGATGCAGTTGGCGATCAGGTAGGGAATGAGCAGTGTGAAGAAGCGCGAGCGGATCTTGTCCCAGAACCAGCGCGGCTGCGGTTTCAGGGGAGTATTGTGGAAGAACAGATAGCCGGAGATGGCGAAGAAAAGCGGGACGCAGGCCACTGTCAACCAGATGATTCCCTGCGTAAAGGCGCTGAAACCGGCCGTGGCGAAAGGAAGTTCCTCCATCAAGGCGTGCCGGCTTACGATGCCGACCGTCAGCAGGACCCGGAGCAGGTCGATTCGGTTGCCGCGGCTTATGCTGTCAGGCTGTCGAAGCACTGCTTCCATTGTTGCATGACATTTTCTTCTGAATAGGTCTCCACCACCTGCCGGGCTTCCTGTGACATCCGTTCACGGAGCGCGTCATCCGACATCAGGCGCGCCATCGCTGAAGCGAGCGCAGGGACGTCGCCTTCCGGAACGACGAGGCCGTTCCCACCCTCCCGTATGATGTCCCGGGGACCGCATTTGAAACCGAAACTCACGACCGGCAGCCCGCAGGCCATCGCCTCGATCATTACCATCGGAAAGCCTTCGTAATGTGAACTCATCACGAGGAAGGCGCTGGTGGCATATTCGTCGAAAATCTGTTTGGTCGGGGCATTGATCCGGGCAGAATCCTCGATGCCGTGTGCCGCGATCCGCTCCCGGAGCATCGTCTCCCACTCGCCCTGGCCGAAAATGTCCAGTCGCCAGCCCTCCCGGACGGCGGAAGGAATCCGCGCCCAGGCGTCAATCAGCCGGTCGAATCCCTTCTGGTAGTCGAGCCGGCCTACGGCGATCACGCGCCGGCTCTGCTCCTCGCGCGTGACCTGCGGGATTTGCAGGGCCGCATTGGGGATGACCGCCAGATTGGGCAGATTGCCCCAATAGCGGGCATCCTCCTCCGTCAGCACGACGAACTTGTCAAAGCGGCGGACGATGCGCTCGTCCTGCCAGGAACGGAAGCGGTCGGCGAGTCCCAGGAGCCCTTTCCGGCCATATTGCAGACGGAAAAATTTGTTCAGGTGCAATTCCAGCACTTTCCGGCTTCCGTCCCGGATGTCCGGGATGAAGGAGGACTCGGAAGGATAAAGTGAAACCACGATATCGGCCCGCTCCTGCATCAGCAGGGCGCTCAGCCGCTCCCGGTGCAAGCGCCGTTTGCGGAAATAACTGACAATCTTCTGCAGCGCAGGGCTGCCGTTGTCCACCGAATAGTTGATATCCAGATCGATCATCCGGACTTCCTCGGGGAAGGCATAGAATGGAGGCCGCCCCTGCTGGTCGGTGGTCACAAGGAGCAATTCATATCCTCCCTGCGCAGCAAACCAGCGGAGCTTGTTGAGCAGGACCCGCTCCATCCCGCCGGGGTTGTAGACGGAGGCGATGCAGTAAATCAGTTTCATTCCTTTAGCAGGGGGCTTTCTTTATCTCCATCGATGCAGAATAGCAGCGCGTCAACCAGGAAAATATCAGTGGTAACCTTGGCCCAGACGATGAATGTAACGGCAACCAGCAAAAAGGCCGTGATGATGAAATTATCGAATTTCTTAATCAGGGACAGGTGGTTGTAGATATAATAGAACGAATAGATCGCCATGCCGATCAGGCCGCAGTAGAGGATATAGTTACAATATCCGATATCGGAATTGGTCTCGAACACGCCGACCCGTCCTTCTCCGATAATCCACCCGCGCCTCGTCGTAGGCCAGACCCACATGGTTCTGAGGTGGTCCGTAGATCCGGTCCTGAACGATCCGGTCTCAATCCAGTTGAAGAAGCCCTCGAAGCCGAAACGGAGATCATCTTGGAAAACCTGATTGGAGTTGTAGAGAATGACACTGATGGTCGCGGCGATGGCAATCAGGAAGAATAACAAGAAGATGGACTTGGTCTGGACTGTCGAGACAAAACCACCTTTTTGAATCCGGAAATTGGAAAGCAAGATATAAACAAGTCCCAGCATGGTACCGACAATCGTCGTGCGGGAAATCATCGACCCGACAATCGTGATGGCCAGAAACGCGATGATGAGCTGGGTCGATTTCTTCGAATCCCGGCGGACGGCATCCACTTGGGCCAATTGATGGGCGATCAGAACCTGGACGCCGGAAAAACGGACTCCTGCGGGGTCGAGTGCGCAACCGATGCCGTAAAGGCGATTACCCCTTTCCAGGAAATCGGTGGCCATAACGAATGTCGCGTCGACAAAGTTGCGGACGAAGGGTACATTGTCTATGATTAGGGCGAGGGCACATTGAGCGGTGCAGACGAGGGCCAGATAACGGGTGAGTACCGATAAGTCCACCCGCTCATGTTTGGTCTTCAAGATCACATAGACACCAAAAGCGCCTCCGACCCAGGTTGCAAACGAGGCATAATAATGGACGAATTCACGATTGTAACTGCCATTGGCGACAATGGCGAAATAGCACCACAGCGAGAAGATGACAGCCAGTATGGCGGAGATGAAGATCCGGCGGGAAAAAAGAGTCGTACGATTCTGTATGCCCTTGAAAACGAAAGTACATAAACCGATGACTGCCAGGATCATCTTCGAGTTGGCGATGGGAACTGCCTTCAGGACGACGTCGAAATAAAAAGCATCGACGACGATGGTCATAAGAATGATGGTCCAGATACTTCTTTTCATCTTCTAATGGTAGATAATGCCATATACGAACTTGTAGATCAGCAGATAATACATCTTGACTCCCGTCCAGAGCCGCCGTGCCGCCATGCCTTGCAGCAGCCGGATGCGCAGCGGAAGGGCCTGGTTGGCCGTTGCGTATTGATTCGCCTCCGGGAACCAGCTGTACCAGGTCTCAAAATTGGCGCGGTCTGCGCTGATCAGCAGGGGAAGTTTGAGATACAGTTTCAGATATTGGAAATAGGGAGCCAGTTCCCCGGCATACGGACCTTCACCAAGATACCGCTCCGCTTCCGCCAGATTCTCCGAAATCTCCTGCCGGCGCTCCGGACTGAACTGCCGGCTGAGGGAAGTCTCGCTGACGGCGTTGTATCGGTACAGGGGCTTGTGGATCTGCATCACGCGGGAAGCCCGGGAGAAAGCCTTGAGCATCAGCATCATATCCTCGCCCATATTGGCCCCGTCTATGAAGCGGATACCATTGTCCATGAGCAACTCCCGGCGCACGAGGAAGAGCCAGAGGTTCCAGCGCATCGTTCCGCCCATCAGGTTTTTGAGGGCCTGGAGCGGGGAATCATAGTCCGCCTGACGCATATAGCGGCCGTTCTGCTCGAAGCCGAGCGTCCAATCCCATCCCACAATGTCCACGGGACCGTCGGCCGGATTCAGGGCGCGGACAGCCTCTTCCAAGGCCTCCGGCTCGATCCGGTCATCGGCATCCACGAAAGCCAGGTACTCTCCGCAGGCGGCGTCAAGACCCCGGTTCCGGGCTGCTGCGACGCCTTGATTCTTCGGCTGGGAGACGATATGGCAGGGGAAATCGGCACGGGCGGCAAAATCCTCGAGCATCGCCACGGTACCGTCAGTGCTGCCGTCTTCCACGAAAATCAGTTCGAAATCCCGGAAACGCTGCGCGCGGATGCTCTCCAGGCTATTTGGGAGCACCTTCTCGGCATTGTAGACGGGCATGATGACGCTGATTTTCATCGGGCTGCAAGTTCGCAAATTTTTTTCAGAAAATCAGTATCCCGTCCGTTGAATTTGCGGGCGAACAGGGCGGGGGAGGCTTTGAGCCGCTCATAATCCGCCGCCGTCCAATCTTTCAAGATCCATTCCCGGTGACCTGGATTCTCCCGCCAGCCGATTTCCCGCATACACCCTGCCGGGTCGGAGACCAGACTGTGGATATGTTCCCGGTAGGGGGACATCCAGCACAGGGTCTGCATCACCAGTTCGTCGCAGCAGAAGGTATTGCGGAAAGTCCGGCGGATCCAGTCCTTGTGGTCCAGGAAGTAGCGGGCCATCCCGTCGGTGACGCTGACCCACTGAGAGCCTTTCTTGAAATCGACATCCCGGTTGCGATAGATTCCGAACCATTCCTGCAGGCGGACGAAACCGGCCCGCAGGGCTTTCTTGAAGAGATTCGGACTCTTGAAATCCTCCGGAAACAGGTGCCAGCATTGCACTTTGCGCCGGAACTCCGGCGGCATCTTGGTCCAGGTGTAGCCGATGAACTCGTCGCCGTTATATCGGTCGCAGAAGGCGTGGATCTCATCCTGGCTCTTGAGCGGGAGATCCACCCCGGAGAGCAGGTGGTAGTATTGATAAGGCCCGCGGGGGACGGCCGCTTCGAAGAGGGCGTATTCCGCTTCCATCATGCTGGGCGCCCCCCAGCGGACATCAATCCGCTTATCGAGAATCATCAGTCCGGCCTGCTGCGTGTGGATCTCCGGGAGTTCTTCTACCTTTTTGTCAAAATGGAGATAGAGATCGTTGCGCGGGTCATCCAGCAAGGATACCAGCAGGCGCAGAAGTTCGAACTCGTTGTGGGCCAGAATCAGGTAGGCGTGTCGGGACATCGCTTTATGGCAGCGTCATTTGGTATCACCGAAATCAATATAGGAGACTGGAGCGTGCTGTTCCCGCTGCTCCAGTGGCGGCAACTTCATATAGTCCCCATACCAATAAGTCAGACATTCGTCATAATCTTTGGTACCCATCAATTTTTCCCCTTCGAATTCGTATTCGGCACGATCGGTAAACCATTTTTTCAGAATGCCATATCTTTCTTTAAGGGGATGTTTGTAGTATAAAGTGCCGATGGCCGGGAAACAAAGGAGCCGGACCCTGTTGGGCGAGTTGTTCCTGCTTCTTTTCGTATATACTTCCAGCCATTTGAAAACAGTCCGCACCGGGATCTTCGAGAGCAAAGAAAACCATAGCCTCGCGACACCTTTGCAATTCATCTTGGCGACTTCCGACCACAGGATTTTCCGGCAGCAATAGCAATAGATGTCTTGTACAATTTGTCCCAGACTGGATTTCGGGACATCATCATAAGGGAAAACATCAATGAAAATCCCTGTTTTGCATTTTAAATGCTCTTGCCCCAGCCGGATGTATGTCGTTCCGGTTCTGCGAAGTTTACCATATCCCCACCGATATTCCGGATCCGTCGTATGATCTTGGAAATAACAAACCTGGGGATCGAGTTCATCCGTCACTTTCTTGAATCTCTCATAGTCTTCCCGCAACATCATGATATCGGCATCATCATCCCAAGGAATATAGCCCTTGTGGCGGACCGCCCCCAACATCGTGCCGGAGGATATCACGTAGTTGATTCCGTTTTTGCGGCAGACGCGGTCGAGTTCAATCAGCAATTCCAGTTCGGTAAGCTGCATCCGCCGGAATTCTTCCGGTGTCAATACTCTTTGTGTCTTCTTTTCCATTGCTGATACTACTTAAAGCAATATCCGCCATTAACCTCAATAAAGCTGCCGTTCACGAAAGGATTCTCAAGGCAGAACCGGTAGGCGTCGACAATCTCGTCGACGGAAGCGAAACGGTGGATGGCAGTTTTATTATAAATGTTTTGTCTGATTTCTTCCGGCTTTTCTTTTTGCCAGGGCGTCTCGACGAATCCGGGGATGATCGCATTGACCGTGGTGCCAGTGCCCTCGAATTCTTTTACGAGATTTTTAGCCATCGCGCAGACGGCGGATTTGGCAACACCGTAGCCGAGTACCGTCGCGTGCGGTTGTATGGCCATCTGGGATCCAGTAAACAGAATCCTGGAACCCGGAGGAATCAGGGGAAACAGCTCGCGGATCATAATATAATGCGAGTTCAGCGCAACTTCCAGCTGCCTGTCCCAGTCTTCGTCCGTCGTCTCCGTAAAGGATTTACGGATACTGATCCCGGCATTGCAAACGAGGCAGTCTACCGAGGAGAACCTGGCTTTGACATCCTCTATGAAGCGATATACCTCTTCTCTTCGGCCCTGATCGACCCTGAGCGCCTCGAAGTTGTCCAATCTTTCATCGAACTCCGGGCCCACATATGTGGCGACAACGTGATAACCCCGCGTCAGCAACATTTTTGCGACCCCCAGGCCAATTCCGGAAGTACCGCCGGTAACAATAGCATTCTTCATATTTCTATAACATTCTTATGCTCGCTGAGCGATTGTTTTGTCGGTGAAAAGCCCGATCATGCCCATCACAGAGCCTGTTTCAAGTTACGCAGGCCATCCAGCAGGCGGCCGACCGCGGGGATGCGGTAGGCTTTCCAGAGCCGGTATGTTTTCTCGGGAGGCGTCCACTCCGCCCGGATCTCCTCCGGCAGGTTCTCGTAGGTCCGCCACCAGTCGGCGAAGCGGACGGAGAACAGGTTCCACGGTTTGCCGCCCGTATAGTGGATGGTGCCGCAGTCCTGGACCTCCTTCCACAGGGCCTCGGAGTATTGCCGGACGAAATCGGGTTTGTATTTCGGGATGAAAAAGGTGCGGATGCTATTGTAAACCGGGCTGAGCGGCAGCACCCGTCCCTGGCAGACCTGGTTGAGGGCATCCTGGTCCGGGAACTCCAGATAGGGCACCCGGCAGGCCTCCAGCAGGCGAGCGGAGACCTTCTCGGCGCGCATCTGCGCCAGGTTCATCAGCAGGAAGCCCGAATTGAAATAACGATTCGGATCGCAGCCCAGGGCCCGGAAACGCTCCGCCTGCTGCTCGATTGGCGCTTCGAACACGACGCCCAGCCAGTTCTCGCCCAGTTCCGTCCCGGCAAAGAGGCGGCCGATGTCCTGCCGGACGATGACGTCGCAATCGATATAGACGATCTTGTCGTATTCAGGCAGCAATTCCGGCAGAAGCAGGCGGAAAGACGCGGCTTCAGTGTAGCGTGGATCGGTGTAAATGCCTTCCAGGCGTCCCTTGAGCGGCAGATAGCGGAAGGAGAGCCTGCCTTCTCCCATCCGCACGAGCTTTTCTTGCATCCGCTCGGGTATCGGCTCCGTGACCAGGCAGATTAGCTCGAACGTCCCCGATGATGCGTCCAGCAGGGAACGCAACATCGTGGCCGCCGGCACGAAGTAATTGGGTGTGAAGGCTATGGCGAGAGGCGTGGTCATATAATTTTCTTGAGGTATCTAGCTGCAATGGTGCAGGCTCGGCCGGCCTGGAGGAAAAGGCGGGTCGCCAGGGAGGCCGGGCAGGCGAGCAGGAGCCGCTCGGAGGAGGAGGGCCGATAGCCGGAGCGGGAAATATCTTTTTTAATCGACGGGATCAGCGGAGAGGTCCGGAGATTCCGTTGCTCAGCCCGACTGCCGGTTATAATTAATTTTTTGGCCATCCCCAGGCCATTCCCGATCAAGGAGTCCAGGTATGCTTCCTCCTGTCCGTTCTCGAGGAGAATTCCCCGGATGACCTCATACACATCGTTGCACCAGAGGGCAGTCCATTTGAAATGGACGGAGAAACTGTTCTGGTTGCGGTAGTAGTCATATACCTGCTGTTGCGTGATGACGACGTCTTTTCCGGTCCGGAAGGCGGCCTTGATATTCATGACCATATCTTCTCCCATCTTGATGCAGGATGGTGCCTCCGCCGTCTGCTCGTCCATGATCGTTCTCCGATACAACTTGGCCCAGCGGGTGCACAGGATGACGTCCGAAGCGACCATATTCCGCCGCCATTCTTCGATGCCCTTGCGGGAGATACTCCCATCTCCAGGATAGGAGAAACCCACCACGAGGTCCGTGTCTTCTCCGGTCAGTTTGTAAAGTGTCTCAAGTCCGGCAGCAGGGATGGTGTCATCGTGGTCACAAAAGGCGATCCAGTCGCCGGTGGCTGCCTTGACGCCCTCTTTCAGCGCCTGGATGACCCCGCCGTTCGTCTTGTATAAATATTTGACGCGCGGGTCTTTGGCCGCAAAAGATTGGCAGATTTCCGCGGTCCGGTCCGTGCTCCCATCATCGACCAGAATTAATTCCAGATCCCGGAAACTTTGGTTCAGGATACTCTCGATACAGGAGATGATGAAAGACTCGGCGTTATAAGCCGGGACGATGACTGAAATCGTTGGATTCATAGGATTCTGCGCTTGATCCATCGTAATAACATCATGATCTTATCCTGGGAAGAAGCCAGCCGACAAAGTTTCAGATAAGGGAATAACTGCTTGAGAGGCAGGTTCTTGACAACCAGGTTGAAATAGTCGTAGACGCACTTCTTCTGCAGGAAGTCTTCATTGACAAGGGAATAGAACTCCTTGTCGGCAGGGTTGTCGGGCTCTTCATAGCGGATGGCTCGCAGAAACTCCGAAAGTTGCGAGATACCCGCCAGTTTCTCCCGGTAGCGGGAACTGTCCGCAGAGAGATGCTGCGCGGACTGCCGGAAGCAGAAGAGCATCTCTTGCGTATTGGCGACGCCGTTGAGGGACAGGGAGATCGGGGTCGCGATATCGGAGCCGAAGGCACAGGGGTAGTCCAGGAACCCGCCCAGGGAGAGCAGCGCGGAGCGCTTGAACGCGAAATTCCCGATACAGGTGAATGAGCGTCCGGTGAGCCACCAGTTCAGGTACTCGTATTTGCTGGTGAATTCGGGCAGGATGCTGTCGTCCCAGAGGCGCTCGCCGTCTTCGCCGATCTGCTCCACGGAAGAGTGGATGAGATCGACCTGGGGGTATTTCTCCGCCAGGCGGATCACCTCTGCGCAGAAGGCCGGACGGTAGAGGTCGTCGTCCGCGGCCAGCACGACATAATCCCCGGTCGCAAAACTGAGGCAATGATTCCACTGCCTTACCAGGTTTTCTCCGCCGATATTCGTCTCATTCCGGACATAGCGGATGCGTGGATCGGCGAAAGATTCCACGATCTCCCGGAGGGGCTCCGGAGAGCAGTCATCCACGACCACCAGCTCCCAGTCCGGATTGGTCTGGCCGATGATACTCTCCACCGCCTCTTGTAAGAAACGGCTTTTCCAGGCAGGGAGTATAAACGAAATCAACAAAGCTCTATTTTAAACTCTCGGTCCAGTGGGTTGCTTTCTTCGAGTGAGAAATGTAGTATTTCTCTTCTTCGGTCAGATTGTCCGTATCTTCATACCAGGGAAGATGGCGGATGACATACGGGAAATCCGTCCGAAAGATCAGGTGCGGGGTAGAACCTCCTTTGCAGAACGGCCGATACAGGGCAAAAGTCGTATCGATCCGCGCTTTGATCAGCAGATTGTCAACCCGTTCTTTCCAATGCTGTGCTTCCCAGCGGATGACATAATTCTTCTGCTTATAGCAATCAGGCAAATCGTCGATGCGAATCCCGAAACCGACTTTCATGCAGGCAGGATGCCTTTTCAGCACGGAGAGAAACACCTTCATGAAGTCTTCCGGACATCCCTCATCCAACATGACGTCGGAATCCGTATAGACATAATAGTTGTTCTTGAAACGCTTGTAAATACCTGATTTCCAAAGCGCCAGGAACCCGACATTCTCGTGCAGGAAAATGACTTCGTATGGAGTCGTTTTGTAATATTCAAGCAGGGGAGGGTAGGTGGAATCATTATCAAGGATGATCAGATTCTTATATCCCCTGGTTTCCAGGGAGGAGATCAGTTTTTTGAGAAAGTCCAGTCGGTTGAAATTGTTGATGATGATGGGTATGTCGTGATATGGCGGGGTTTTCCCACCCACGAGCTTCCACCAAAAAGCTTTGAGCAGAACTTCGATTCTGTAGAGCATCAGCCATGCTCCTTTTGCCATTTTTCTGAGAAAAACAAATATTTTCATTCCGACAATCTTTTCGAAAATTACTCCACGATCTTTCTTACATAAGGGATCTTCCGTATCAGTTTCGTGGTGAAAAGACTAAATATGAAGATGATGATCGTGATAAGGGGAAGGGTTATGGCATGATTGGTCAAATCGCGGAAGAGCGTGATGTTAAAGAAACGCAACCACATGCCGTGCACCAGATAGATACCGAAAAGATCTTTCCGGACATATTCTACGATGCCGGAAAGTTTGCCCTGCAAGGCGGATTCTTTTTGTTTAGCGAACGCGAAGATGGACAGGGCTGTCATCACGACGAACGGACTCAGGTAAGGAAGAAACCTTTCCGTGGGCATGCCGAGATGCAAAGAGAGAAAAATGTTCCCGCCGATGGTTATGACCAGACCCGCCATGCCGATGGTGCAAATCAGGGCTTGCTGGCGTTTGGTCATCGTATGTTGAGAAACAAAATACCCGAGCAGGCAATAGCCCGCAAATCCTGAAACGAGGTTGATGAGGAACAATTCACTGATTTGCAGAATCTCGCGATTCAGAAAGAATGCGACGGTCAAAACACAAATCCAGAGAATCAGGGCATACTGGGTAAGCGTTTTGTCTTCGGAAATCTTCCTGAGCAATGGTACGAGCAGGTACACGCCCATCAGCATGGGAAGGAACCACAAGTGGAAATAGGGCCTCAGAAAATAAGTGTCAAAGACAAATTCCCTTGAAATGAAGGAGGAAACAGCAATCTGGAAGATTGTGTACAGGAGAGACCAGCACACATAGGCCAGCAAAAGGCGTGGGATGTATTTTGTCAGAATATCCCGATAGCTGAGGTGCTTATCCGGATTCAGGAACAGCGCTCCGCTGATCATCACGAAGAGCGGAACACACCAGCGCACCAGGCTGTCACCGATGACGGAAAGATACCAGTCATAGGTCAGATAATGCATATGATACTCTTTCGTAGATACATGCAGAAAGATTACCCCCAGCGTCGCGATCAGGCGCAGGAAATCAAGATAAAATTTACGTTGTTGCGTATATGGCTTCATGATTACTGATCAGATGGTAATCATGTCTACGTGATGATAGAAGTTTTCTACTATCTGCACGATTGCTTTCGACGTGGCCGCCTGGATATAAAAACTGGGACGTCCGCTCTCGATAGCTTTGACGAATTGCACCAGTTCATATCGGATACCCTCACCGTCCAGTTGGTAGAAATACCGCTTGTTGTGATTGCTGTCTTCGTAACGGATCTCAAAGAAGTCGGTTTTCCACCACGGAGCAGGCACATATACATAACCCTGCGTCCCGCTGATGATGAGTTCCCCTTCGCTTTTCACACCTTTACCGATCTTGATGGAAGCAACGGCGTGGTCATAGACGAAGGCGATTTTCGTGAAAATATCAAAGTGCTGTTCTTCATCGATAAAACTGGATGTGATGGTCTTGCACTTGTATTCAGGGCCTAAAAGTTGAAATACCGGAAGCATTGCCGTCGGTCCCCAGGCACAGATCGTATTCCATTTGCTCCCCAAGTCTTTATAATCAGAGTTTTGCAAGTCAGTCAAACTGGTGCAGGTCGCATCAACGGATACTACGCGCCCGATCTTGCCACCCTTCAGCAGCAGAATCAATCTGTTGTACGCCATCGAATAGGCTGTCTTGATGGCATCCATCAAAATGACTCCCTGCTCTTTCGCCAAAGCGGTCAATTCTTCATATTGAACCACGTCGAGCACGATGGGAGATTCACAAAGCACATGCTTTTTTTGTAACAACGCCCGCTTGATATGCATGTAGTGTTGGGAAGGATGAGATGCGATATAAACGGCATCCACCCGTCCGAGCAGTTCATCATAGTCGTCCGTAAGGAACTGGACTCCCGGAAATTCCTTGCGGAAAAGGATCTTGTCATCTACGCACGCACCCTCGACATTCAGCCCGTTGACATAAGCGCATTCGGCGGCATATTTCCGGATGCCGTCATATTTGCCGACCAAACCCAATCTGACCAGGTTCTTTTCTGCACGCAGATCCGTACTGGAAACTCCTTGAGTGCGGTCGAGATAGACCACCTTGCAATACTCCTTCAAATAGTCGAATTTCCCTTCCCAGTCGGTGCCGATGGCGAAAATATCGATATCATAACGTTGGATATCGTCGATTTTCTGCCCCTCGTATTCTTCCACGATGACTTCATCTGCAAGGCCGGTTTTCTTGACGGCTTCGATCCGTTCCATCAGGCTTTGCTCGACATTGATCTTGCCGCGGGCCTTGTCGAAATCATCGGCCGTTACGCCTACGATCAGATAATCGCCCAATGCTTTGGCCCGTTCCAACAGGCGCTGATGGCCATAGTGGAAGAGGTCGTATGTCCCGTATGTGATAACTTTTATCATGTTATTGATCGTTTCTCGTTTTCTTTATTGGTGGCGGCCACCACCCTTCTATTCGAACTCGTGGATCCTTTGTGCCAACTGATCCAACTCTTCGTCTGATTGGAGTCCCATATGCGAGACGCGGTAAAAGCCGGGAATGGAACCGGGCATAATGTAGGTCTCGTATTTCTCAATCAAGCCTTTGAAGATTCTGCGTTCGGACGTGTCGCGGGTTTGGAAACCGGTGATTGCCATCGAGGGATTCTCGGCAGGTATGTCCCAACCGTATTGTTGGCACAAGGTGCGGAAATATCGGGCCCGGCGGTGCACCTCTTCGATATTTTTTTGCTCGCCTCCTTCCGCCTGAAGCTGCTTGAGCCGGGCGTGGAGTTGGAGGTAGAGAATGGTGGCCGGACTATACGGGGTCTGGCCTCGCTTCAGATTGCTGAAATTGTCGTCGAAGTCCCAATAATACCCTTTATGATTGAAGCGATAGTTGTCCAGCTTTTTGCTAAAGAACAAAACGGAAAGCCCCGGCGGAATATTCAGTCCTTTTTGGGTACTGGTCACGCAAATGTCAAGATCCAAGTCGTCCATGCTCAATTCTTCTGCCAGGAACGAACTGATGACATCCACCACCAGGGAAACCTGGTATTTGTGGCAGATCCGGCTGATTTCCTTCAAATCGAAGAGCTGTCCGGAACTAGTCTCATGATGCTGGCAGAGAAAAACGTCGGGCTGTTCCTTTGCGATGCTTGATTCCAGATCAGCATAATCGATTTCTTTCGCAAAGGGTACGGTATAGTCCACCGCAGGTACGCCATAGTACTCACAGAGCTGGAACCAGCGATGGCCGAAAGAACCACCGTCGATAACGAAAGCTTTCTTTTTGGTGGTGCAATAATTCTCGACCACGGCACTCATGGCACCCGTGCCGGATCCGGTATAAATGATGGTCCTGCCTCCAGTGCAGTGAATCAGATCGAGAAGGATACGCTCAGACTCTTTGTTGATCTCCGAGAACGCATCTGTCCTCATGTACAAAAAAGGCTGCGCGCCGATTTGCATGATGGATTCATCGATATCTCCAGGGAAAACGTAGGATTTCATAGGACAGAGTATTTATTTCTGAAGGGGATGCGCCGGAACGCCCACCAGGGTGACGCCCGGTGTCAGAACATCCTTGACCACGACGGCACCGGCCCCGATCCGGACATTGTCTGCCACCCGGATGCCTCCCAGGATCTGGGCGCCCTGGCCGATGTCCACGTTGTCGCCGATCACGGGAGAATCGTCGGGATAGCCCCCGTCGCTGCCGATGCAGCAGTTGCCGTGGATGATGCAGTTCTTGCCGATCCGGGCTTTGGGGTTGACAATCACGGACCCGAAATGCTCCATCTGGAGACCTTCGGCGAAGCAGCCGGCGCTGATGATGAATCCCAGGCGGGACCCCAGGCGGTTCTTGCGGGCCTTGTACCAGAATGCGAGGAGCCGGTTCGGGGTGGAGAAGGTGTATTTCTCTTCCCGGCGCAGGAAACGCAGATACCGGCGGATATAATACTTCTCCGGCCGGATCAGCCACTCCAGGAGTTTCTCTTTACAGGTCATGGGCTTGTGCTATTTATAAGTCATTTTGTGGATCGGGAAGCGCTTGAAGATATCCTCCCGCTCCATCAGGGAGAAGTTCGGATCGTTGATGGACTGCTGGAGATAATGGGGGAGCGTGTCGCTGACCAATTGGAACTCATCCTGGCAGTCATAGACGTCATACAGGATCTGCAGGAAGAAATAGTCGGGCAGGTCCGTATGGTCCCGCCACCAGAGCAGCATCAGGTCGCATAGTTCGGAGATGGTCCGGTTCCCCTTCCGGGCAACGATGAAGCTGCTGAGCATATTGACCCGGAACCCTTTGGCCCATCCGAAATAATAGGCGTAGGTGTTCCGCCAGTATTTGTAGTCCGGTTCGTCCGGGTCGCGCCGGCAGAGGAGGAGATCCGATTCCGCCCATTTCCGGGGGATGGGGCCGGTCATCAGGATGGTTGCATCCATCCACACGCCGCCATAGGTCTTGAGCAGCATCAGCCGGAGCAGGTCGGAGAAGAAAGCCCTGGAGAAAACCCCTCGCTTTTCCTGCACGAAATCCGGCAGGTCCAGGTAGTCCGGCAGGTTCTCGTCCGTCAGGCGGATAATCTGATAATCTGCGGCATAGTGATCGACGGAATCCAGACACTTCCGGACCACTTCCGGGACATCATCATATCCCTGGGCCCAGTACTGCCAGAGTATCTTGTCGGTATCAAAATGTTTTTTCGGAGCGAAATCGAAGTGCACGGGATGCTCCCGGTATTCGTTGATCAAGGTTTCGCAGATGGCCGCCACGCGATGGTGTGCAGCCAGGATCCTGCGTTCCCGGAGTTTGCGCCAGAAGAAGGTGCGAGTCCAGAATGGAGTCATATCAGGCAGAAGCAGTTCTAGGTTTGGCCCGTCCGCCCGTGAGCAGGTCGAGCGTCCGCGGCATGATCTTGCTCATCAGCCAATACAGGGCGATGCACATCGCGATGGCAATGGCTGGCCGGAGGAAGAGATCGACACAGTAATACGCTTCCCCTTGCAACGGGAGGGTATGGAGAACGATATAATGGGCGAATTCGTTGATGATCAGAATCCCGTGGGCGGCAAAGATGAAGAAACTGCACCGGGCGAGGAAAGGCGTGTCCCGGATGATACGGGCGCGGTATGCCGCTGAAGCGCAGAAGAAGACCGAAAAGACTCCGCTGAGGATGAAGACACGCATCAGGAAGTTGGATACCGGCCGGTAGTCCCGGTAGGTCAGGACGATGGCCGGCAGCAGTAGGCAGGACAGGATCAAGGCGGGCCACCTGACCGTGCGGCTCAGCTCGAGGATGCTCTTCCCGCAGATCCGCAGGCAGCAGCCGAGAGAGAAGAAAAGCAGGCCTCCGAGAAAATGGACGTTGTTGAAGATGAGGAACAACGCGCCCAGGATGGCGATTCCCACCCAGCGGATCTTCTTCAGGACAAAATGAATCAGCGGCGAGGCGATGACGAACAGGATCAGGTCACGGATATACCACAGGGAATAGTTCAGCGGCAGCCCTTTGTCACAGTCCCAGAAAACCCGGAGCCATCCCCACTCCTGCAATTGCTCGGAAAAGCTCATAAACGCCTCGCCTTTCATGTGCATCCGAAAAGCGGAATAGGAATAGAAGAATAACACGGCCAGGAGATTCCAAAGGATGTACGGAACCAGCAGGCTCCTGCTGCGGCGTTTCATTTTGTCCAGGTACACCTCCTTGTTCCAGTTCTCGAGTCCGTTGAAAAACAAATAGCCCGAAATCAGGAAAAACAGCGGGACGGCCAGACGGCAGATCGCCTCCGGAAAGAGAATGCACAGGGTAGAATAGACAGGGTACGGGCTGCCCCCTCCCATTGACCCCGTATGGTTCACCACAACCAGCGCCGCCATTGGGAAGCGCAGCCAGTCCATGACGCGCGATTCCAGGGAGCCGGAACCTTTCTGGGGTCTATCGATAGAAAATTCCATATACAAGCTATTGTTTACCGGCATGATACCGGCGCAAAAAGGCGCGGACAGGAACGTCCAGATGCAGGTCGAGCATCCTCATGATAAGCTTGACCCGGGCGCTGAGCAGCGGGCAGGAGAAGAGATACCGATTGGCTTCCGGGAAGTATGTGCGGTACAGGCCGATCCTGTCAGGATCCAATGCAAACAGGGATTTGTAGCGGAGCACGGACCAGTAGAATTCTTGTTTGACTTCCTCGAACAGACCGGCCTCTTCAAGGAACTGGCGGTTCTCCCGCATCCCCTGCAGGATGCTTTCCTCTGTTTTTTTGTTTAAAGAATGGGTGATGGAACTGCCGTTTTCCTGGTTATAGATGTATAGCGGCTCGTCGATTTTGGTGACGGATCCCGCGGAACTGAAAAGCCTCAGCGTGAACCAGAGGTCCTCCCCGCAGTTGAGATATTCTGGGAAACGCAAAGCGCCGACCAGGCTGCGCCGGGCGACCAAATGACAGGGGCCTCCTCCGATACCGGATAAAAGCAGGTTGCCGATGGTCCGGCTCCGGTTCGTACCAAGCGCAAATGTCTCTTTGGGCCTGTCGCAGTCGTGAAAACGAAGCAGCATATCACAAAATGCGATGTCGTGGTCCGGAATCGTGGCACGCAGGAGTTTCTCATACATTTCGGGGTCCACCCGATCGTCACTGTCCACGAAGGCGACATAATCGCCTCGGGCGATATCCAGGCCTTTGTTTCGCGCACGGGAAACACCGCCATTGGGCTGGTGGACGGCGGAAACCCGGGGGTCTTCCGATGCCAGGCGGTCGCACAACGCCCCGCTCCCGTCAACGGACCCGTCATCAACGAGGATCAGCTCCAGATCCCGGAAAGAAGAGGATAATACGCTGCCGGCGGCCTCCTCCAGGTATCTGGCGGAGTTGTAAACAGGCATAATGACGGAAAGGACTGGCATCTAATGGGTCATAATCTTATCGACCACATCCAGGTTGGCATCGTTGAACTTCCGGGCAAAGAGGCAGCCGGACGCGGCCAGCGTGTCGTAGTCGTCGAGGGTTAGGACGCGGGGATTCGCTTCTCCCATCTCGACCTTCAGGTATTTGCCATCATTGCAGATCCTGTCCCGAAGATCGGAGTGCATCAGGACGGTCGGCGCGAAATATTCATCTCCGCAGAAAGAATGCTTAAAAACCTTCATTACGAAGGGTTTCTTGTCGAGCAGCAGCCGGACCGCCTCGTCCGTGAAAGAGGCCCAATTACTCGCCTTGTGAAAAGACATTTCCTTATTACGCTCGATCTTAAGGACATCTTGAATCCGGTGACCGCCGCGATTGATGATCTGGGCGGCCCGCCTGACGGACTTCGGCCCGTAGGCAAAATACCGGGTGAGGAGGTTGAAACTCCTGAGTTTCAGGCGTTCTTGATAGGGCGTAGATACGCAAAGGCCGCAAAAGACGGTCTTCCCAGCCATCTCATCGAAATAGTGTAGAATCTCTTCAATGGGCTTCAGCGGGAAGTGGGTGCCGGAGAGGATGTGGTAGTAGGAATAAGCTCCCTCTTTATACGCTGCTTCCAACAAGGCATACTCGGTCTCGATCTGGCTGATGTCGCCCCAGCGAGTATCAACCCGCTTTTCGATCAGGTGCAGATGAGGGTCGTCCCAGTCCAGCCCGGGCAGCTGCTTGACTTTCGCATCAAGATGCAGATAGATATCCACATCGGGATGAGAAAGGGCGGTCAGCAGCCTTTCCAGCACGGAAAAGTTGTCATGAGCGATAATGAGGAAAGCGTGCCTGCTCATTCCTGAACCCAATAGGCGGTAGCTTCGTGGGTGGCTGTGCGTTGGTCCTCGGGGGGTAATTGCATATAGTCACCGAAAACAACCCTCAGTTGATAATCATAGTTGTCAGGAATACGAAGCACCCGGTCTTCAAAAGGAGCGTCTTTGTATTGCAACATTTTCTCCGTTTCATAAATGGTGAACCATCCGTCGAGGGAGGCGCAGTACTTCGAACCGTCTATCGGGTGGCTTTGCTTGTAGGAGAGGATTCTCTTGACGAGACGGTCCAAGGGGAGAAAAAGATTGATCACCTTGCTGAGCAAGATATACAGATTCTTTTTGAAACCATAGGCCAGGCTTGGATGCAATTTCCTGGTAAACAGCTGATTGCTCCAGATTCTATGCATTCTTTTTACCCTGCGGATGATAGATTCCGCTTCGGGAAGCGAAGCCCCCAGTCCATTGAGAATGAAGATGTCGACCGCGATGGGGGAGCTATTGCCGTATTGATCGACCGAAACCGTCCGGGTATCGCACAATTTGGCAAAATTCAAGGGATACTCCGGGTCGATGTCCTGGCACCGTATCTCATAATATGGGTGATGGTACGCTTGAATCAGTTTTACGAAATCCGGCCGCGGCATCAAGATGTCGATGTCATCGTCCCAGGGGATGAATCCTTTGTGCCTGACGGCTCCGATCAGCGAGCCGTAGGCAAGACCATACCGGAATCCGTGTTCTCTGCAGAAACCGTCCAGGTCCGTAATCAGGTCCAGCAACAGGACCTTGACCTCGTCCGGGGGGATTATTTTTCCGGGCAACATATACGAATTAATTTCAGCCGATTATCGATGACCCGCCACAGCGGGATACGCGGTTTGTCTATCAGGATGCAAAGGAACGCGATACAAATAATCGCAAGCAGGGACACCGGATATACGAAGCCCAGCGGCAAGTGCGCGGAGATCGTCTCGAACACCTGGTCATACCGGCCGGACACCAGGGGGTGTTCGTGAACCAGGTAGATGGCAAATGCGGAGGCGGCAAGCCAATTGATGGCCCTGCTATGGAAATGCATCTTCGAGAAACCCAGCAGGAAGAAGAGCGATGCGGCGATGGCCAGCGGCGAGTCGGAATGGTTCAGGTGGAAACCCATTCCGAACCATCTGTAGCCGAACCAGAACAAGGTCGCCGAGATCAAGATCAGGCCGGCGTAGATGCTGAAGTCCGCCCATTTCGGCAGGGAAAACAGTTTCCCGGGATAAAGGCGGGCATAGCGGGCAAGCAGATATAGACCGATGAAAAAGAGGGGAGAAAATCCGAAAGCAAAATGGCCGGTATCCAGCAGGTAGCCGTAAAGGAATTCAACCATTAGCCAGGAAATCAGCACATTGCGGAAGGTCTTCTGGTCGACGTGTTCGATGAAGGCATTGAGTACGGGGGCGAGCGCGTAAAGGATCAGATAGGCCACGACAAACCAATAACCCTTGCCCAGCAAGAGGAAGGGCAGGACATCTTTCTCGAAGGAGACCGGCAGACCCAGGAGCAGCGCCACGCCGACACAGATGGCCGTGATGTAGAACACCTGGAAAAGCAATTTCGCTGCACCGCGCCAGGAGGCCTTGATGCCGAACCAGCCGGAGATCATCACGAAGCCATTCACGCACACCGTGCAGAAATGCCCCAAAAAATGATCGAGGGCTCCCCGGACACCGAAGAGTTCATCTTCGTTGATGTACCCGATGGCATGGACCGTCATGACCATCAGCATACAGATGATTCTCAGCAGTTCGAAATTAGATTCTCTTTCTTTGGTGGGCATATCGATTATTCACTAGTTGAGGTGGCTTCGGCTAAAAAAGAGATTCCTTTCTCCCGAAGTTCGGCCAATCCCCGGCAGACACGCTCCCGGTCGATGGGCGGGATGGAAATTTCGGATACCTTGTCCGCATCCACCAGCCGGTCTGCCAGATCGAAGTTGTCGAGAAGGGTATGGAAGCGGCCCGCACCGCGCCAGCCGTTGTTGAAGGTAATGAAGTCTTTTCCGAAAATCAACGAAAAGACGGTACCGTGGAAGGAGTCGGTGATGACGTAACGGGCCCGGGCGAATCCGCGGATCCAGCTCTCCATCGGCTCCGAACCGTTCTCCCAATTAAAACGGCCAATCCGGACGACGGGCAGCTGATGCTCCTCTGCGAACCGGGCGATCAGCTCGTTCGTCTTATCTCGCGAATCAATGACGTAAACCGCAACATACGGCTCCGTCGGCGCTGCCTCGGACGTCTTGTCGCAAAGGGCCAGATAATCCTCCCGGGTCAAAAGCAGGGTGGGATCGGGCATCAGTTCAGCATCCACGCCCAGATATGTTTTACAAAGATCTACTCCGGATAGTTCCCGGACGGAGATCCGATCAAAACGCTGGGCCAGGGGCCGGATGATTTCCGTGGTTTGTTCCGGAGTTTCCCAAAAGTCCAGCCCGAAAGAAGCGGCATAGGCGATCCGGCGGACGGGAGCATCCTCCAGGAAATCGAGGAAGAAATGGGGAAGGCAAGGGGAGAACACCGCCCTCCACACCTGGTCGCTCCCGACGATGAAGGCGTCGAATTTCGGCAACGACTTGTATTTCAAAGGTGTTCTGACATCCAGGCAATGGATGTTCGTTCGGATGAACCCCTCCATCGCGCTGTTGAACTGCTTGAAATACTCCCATTCTTTCTCAGGGTTGATTTTGTTGATATATCTGTTCCCTTTCAGTTTCGAGAGGAAGCGGCGGAATGTTTTCCAATACAACTCGATCCGGGAAGAAGTCTGGGCATAGAGTGGCATGAAACGCAGGGTCGTGGGTTGATGGCCCAGATCCCGCAAGGCCTTCTGCAAGGCATAGGCCTGCAGGATGCCGCCGTAGTTCCGCTCCAGGGGCTGTGTCAGGATACAGATTTGCATTTCTTCGAGAATCGTTCCCGGATCATCTGGATGATCTTCGCGCGCATCTCCCGGTCGATACCCAGGAACCAGACGGAGAGTAATACGCATAAGGTGGTGACTACCAGCAGGATGAAGCAGTTGAGCAGGGAACTGTTGTCCAGTTTGAAATACAACAGCAGGGGGATGGGCACGGCTACCAGGATGGTCTTGGCGCACTCCCAGAAGAGTTGCAGGATCTCACTCCAGCGGTAGCCCACGATCTTGACCAGGAGGTAGGGTTTCGCATACATACCCAGAAAGACATCTCCGATAAAGTATGCCCAGGAAAGTGCATAGGGAGAGGCTCCGGCCTTGAACAGGAAATAGACCACCACGAAACAGATCAAAAGGGTGGAAGTCGTGAAGAAGGCATTTTCCTTGATGCGGCCCGCTGCGGAGATAGGGGTGAATAGCGAAACATTCAGCACTTGGAAGAGGCTTTGGATGATCACGATCTGCAGGAATCCGACCGAATAGGGCGGGACTTCGACCAGCCAGAGATCCAGCAGCGGCTCTGCCAGCAGGCAGATGGGGAAGGCGAGCAGGAACATCAGGAATATCGAGTACTTCGTGGATTCCAACTGCAGTTTCTTGGAGCCTTCGAAGTCTTCGGCGGCGAATTTCTTGACAATCCGGGGGTTGACAGCCGTCCGGAAATTGCTCACGAATCTGGAAGCTGCCGTGTTGACTTGCAGGGAGATGGCCCGGGCTGTGACGAGGGCGGAAGAGAAGAACAGATTCATCAGCAGGAGGATACCCTGGCTGGACAAGGCCAATGCGACATTGGTGAGCAGGCTCCAGCCGGAGAAACTGAAAATCTGACCGAAGACTTTCTTCTCATAGGAGATTTTGAATGTGACCTCCCGGAAATTCCGTTTGCAGTAAATCAAATAGAAAGCAAGCATCGCGATATTCTGCAACAGCATCAAGGAAGCGTAGAGAATAAGCCGGTCTTGATGCCCATATTCCAGCAGAAAAGCGATGCCCAATTTGCTGGCGGCCTCCGCAATCCCCAGATAGGCAAATACATTCATCCGTTCGTGGGCGACGATTTCCGCTCCGAACGGAACCATCAGGATGGAGAAGAACGAAGTGAAGATGGAGATATGGAATACAATGAGCGCAGCGTGGAAACGCTCCGGAGGGATGACCATTTTGTGGTAGATCCACCACAGGCCGCCCGTCTCCGCAAGCAAAGCGATGCTCAGGCCAATGATCAGGTGAGCAAAGAAAGTGGTCTGATAAGTCTGCCGGAGTTCCACCAGGTCCCCCTTGCCCAGTGCAAAAGTGATAAAACGGGAGGTGGAGGTGGACAAGGCTCCGTTGAGGAAAGACAGGAAGCCGACAATGCCGCCGACGGTCTGGTAGAGGCCAAAGTCATCTATCCCCAGGGTCTTGAGAATGACCCGGCTGGTGTAGAGGGACACCACCATAACGACCAGCATCCGGACATAGAGGATGGCTGTGTTCTTGGCAATGGTCCTATTTTCGCTGGCAGCCATTTAGAATCTCAGAAGGGTTGCGCCCCAGCTCAGTCCGACGCCGAAACCGGCGAGCACGACCTGCATACCCGGGGCGAATTTTAGTTCGTCCAGACAGTTTTTCAGCCCGATCAGCACGGTAGAGGAAACGGTGTTCCCGACCTGCTCCAGATCCAGGTAGAACTTGTCCTTCGGAATGGCGCAGATCTTCCGGATCGTATTGAGCATGAATTTGTTGGCCTGATGGAAGATATAATAGTCAATTTGTTCTTTCGTGTTGCCGTTGCGTACGGTCACGGCATCGACCAGCGGCGGGACGACCTCGAGGGTGAAATTGAAAATCCGGCCGCCGTTCATATAGAGATAGTCCTCGCGCACGAGGCCGCCTTCTTCGTCCGGGTATTCCGCGGCGGTGCGTTCGTGCACCCGGGCGGCTCCCGTCCCGACGATCAGGTCCCGGAAGCGGGATCCGTCCGTGCCGAGGACGAACTCACCGATCTCGGCGAATCCCTCCCGGGACACGAGGCAGGCCGCGGCGCCGTCGCCGAAAATCGACCGGTTCCCTTTGTCGGAGGGGTGGATATACTTGTTGTAGGTCTCCGCGGTGAGCAGGAGGACATTGTTCGCGACACCGCCGGCGATCAGGCCCTTGGCGAGCGCCAGGCCGTAGATGCAGCCGGAGCAGCCCAGATCGAAATCCAGCGCGCCGGCCGTGGTCGGGATGCCCAGCCTGTCCTGTAGGAGGCAGGCCGTGGTCGGCAGGAAGTAGTCCGGACTCTGGGTGCAGAGCAGGACGAAGTCGATCTCGGCGGGAGCGATGCCGTATTCCGCAAAGAGTTTTCTGGCCGCTTTCTCGGCCAGGTCGCCCGCCGTTTCGTCCGGTCCCGCGACGTGCCGTTGGAGCACGCCGACTTTCGAAGCGATCTTATCCACGCTCCACTCCGGGAATTCGCGGATAAGATCTTCGTTGGTGACTACTTGTTCCGGCAGATAGTAGGAAACAGCCCGGATAAAAGCCATAATAGAATCGTTTAAATCAAAGTTCCCTCGCCCCCGCCCGTCAGGTCAATGCAACTGCCGGTCATCCAGGCGGACTCATCCGAGAGCAGGAATGCGGCCAGGTTCGCGACGTCCGAGGGCTCCCCGAAGCGTTTCAGCGGATAGCGTTTCTCCGCTTCGCGGAGTTCGGCTTCGTCCAGCCCCTGTCCGGTGATCAGATCCGTCCAGACCATCGCCGGGCAGATGCAGTTGACCCGGATCTTCTGGCCGGCGAGTTCCAGCCCCAGGCACTTGGCATACGAGATCAGGGCCCCTTTGGAGGCGCTGTAGATGGCGTTCCCCGGGCTGGGGTAACTCGCGGCCCGGGAGGCGACGAACACGATGGAGGCCCCTTTATTCAGTTTCCGCTTCTTGAGCAGCTCGGTCTGCAGCAGCACGGTTGCACTGAAGTTGAGGCCCATCAAGCGTTCGATATGATCTTTCGAGATCAGTTTGACGGGAACGCGTTCGCTCATTCCGGCGCAGTGGACGATCCCGTCGAGTTCCGGGACCTGCGCGGCGAGCGCTTCGAGCTCTCCGCTTTTCGTCAGGTCTGCGGGGATGTACAGGTGCCCTTCGCCTTCCAGTGAGCGTAGGGTCTCCTGCAGCGCTTCTTCCCGCCGGGCCGTGAGCACGACCCGGGCGCCCCGGGCAGCGCAGCGGATGGCGACCTGCCGTCCGATGCCGGACGACGCGCCGGTCACGAGGATGGTTTTACCCTTCATTTTCGATATAATTATACAGGTCTCCGACGGTCTCGCAGGCGCGGATCTCCTTGACGGTGATCGTCTTGTCGTACTCCGTCTTGACCAGGGCGATGACGGAAAGGTTGCTCAGCGAGCTCCATTCATCCAGTTCCTGGAAATAGGTATCCGCCGTGATCTCGGCGGGATCCGTCTCGTCCAGCAAGTCTGCAAACGCAGCGATAAAAGCATCGATAGTCATATAGTTCTGCTTAAGAAGTTAATATTTCCATAAAACGTCCTCGTCCACGACGGCCGCCGGATTGCCCGAGACCATCGCGTGCGCCGGGACGTTCGAAGTGACGAAGGCGTGCGCGCCGATGATGGCCCCGTCCCCGATCTTGACACCGGGCATGATGGTGCAGCCTTCACAGAGCCAGACCTTATCCCCGATGACCACGGGGCGGGTGTCTTTGTAGCCGGCGCGGTTAAGGTAGTGGCCTCCGTTGTTGTCCCGGATGGTCACGTTCCGGCCGATCTGCACGTCCTTTCCGATCTCGATACGCTCGCCGCAGACGATAGTCAGGCCGGTGTTGGCGAGAATCCCGCCTTTGAGGGTCAGGGTGGCTCCCTTGAAGACTTCGACATCTGCCCCGTAGAACAGTTTGACGCTGCCTTCCGTGGTCAGGGTAGCGTCGTCCTCGACCAGCAGGCGGGACTCCAGTTTGGAACCCTTGATCCGTTTCCAGCCGAAGATGAACGGGCCGTGGATGTCGAGTTTCGCCGACCGCGAGATCTCCGTGGCCGAATGGCGGGTGATGCGCAGGTAGTTCCCGTTGAAAATGTCTTTCAATTTGGAATACTTGCAGGTCTTAAACAGAGAAGTGGAGGGGCTCAGCAGCATACGGGTCAGAAAGAGGGCTTTTTTGAGGAATGATTTCACGCGCCGCTTGAAGCCGGCGGGGGCGGTGTTGATATACTTTTCCGCCAGCTGGGTAAAGCTCATTTGATCCAGGTCCCGGAAGAATTGCTCCCGGTCGACGGTGGGCGGATCGAGCGGCCGGACCAGGGCTGGATTCCCGGCGAGGATGCTCTCGAAGGGTACGGGCAGGGAGTGGATCCGGGCCTTGAACTGCTCGAAGAAGCGGACCCCCTTGTCGGAGTTGAGCAGCACCAGCGAGGTGCCGAGGTCTTTCTCCATCGACCGGTCCACCTTCTCGATGCCCCAGAAATCGGCCAGGGTGATGTCCGCGATCCGGGGGAAGCCCTTGAACTTGCAGTCGTAGCAGGAGGGCCGGCAATAGACGTTTGTCCGCAGGTAGCCTTTCGTGAAGTTGCTCTGGTCCAGCGTCTCGTAGAGGTGCCGGCCGTCGGCGAGGATCACTTTCTGGGTGAGGTTCCGCCAGCCATATTCCTTGGATTTGGCCTTGGCATAGACGACGGGGGAGCCATAACGCTCTTCGAACGACCGGATGTATTTCTGCCAGACTTTCGGAGAGTTGATTCCCCGGCAGATGAAATCGGCAATGATCAGGTTGTCAGGGACTTTCCCCAGGAAAGCCCGCAGGGCCGCCATCTGGCAGGGCGTCCCGCAGACCAGCACCAGGGGTGCATCTTTGACCAACTCCCGGACCTGGGCGTAGAAGCCTTCCAGGGAACTCTGCAGATACTTGGAACTCCGGAGCCGGGGGAGGTCTTTCTTGTCATTTGAGATGAAGTGCCGGACGGAGAGGTCGTCGTTGAAGACCGCGCCGCCGACGGAGCCGCCTGCGCGATAGACGATCTCGGCCATCGCCGAGAAGATCCCGCCGGAAGTGCTGTCGAAGATCACTTCCAGGTTCTTGTGCTCCGCGGCGTAGCAGACGGGTTCCGCGAGGTCGTTCTGCTTGAGCTCCGCCACGTTGAGGACCGGGCAGACCTTCTCGCACAGACCGCAGTCGATGCACGCCTGTGCATCGACCTCCGGATACCAGAAGCCTTCCTGGTCCGTGTGGAACGAGATGGCGTGCCGGGGACAGATATCCCCGCACGCATTGCATCCGCAGCAGTCGGCCTTATTCCGGATCGATATCATTTATGTTCATTTTCAGGACCTTCTCGACGATCGGGGCCATGTCGTAATACTTGTACTCCGCCAGGCGCCCGCCGAAATGGACGCGCGCTTCGGCGTCCGCGAGGGCCTTGTATTGCTGATAGAGGGCGTTATTCTTCGCGTCGTTGACTGGATAGAACGGTTCCATTCCTTCCTGCCATTCCGTGGAATATTCCCGGGAGATGACGGTGTTCGGGTTGTCATAAACCGCCTGCCCGAAGGATTCAAAATGCTTATGCTCGATAATACGGGTATAGGGGACTATCCGGTCGGTATAGTTGACTACGGCGTTGCCCTGATAGTTGGGGCAGGGGAGCAACTCCTGTTCGAAGCGGACCGTGCGGTATTCGAGTTTGCCGTAGCGATAGCCGTAGAACTCGTCGATCTTGCCCGTAAAGACAATCTGGTCGGCAACGCTCTCCCAGTAAGCCCTGTCGGCAAAGAAGTCGGTGTCCGTACGGGTTTCGATGCCCTCCAACAACCCTTCGATCAAGCGGTTATAGCCGCCCTCCGGGATGCCCTGGTATTTGTCGTTGAAGTAGTTGTTGTCATAGACGAGGCGCACCGGGAGCCGCTTGATGATAAAGGCGGGCAGATCGGTGCAGGCGCGTCCCCACTGCTTTTCGGTATAACCCTTGACCAGTTTCTCATAGATGTCGCGGCCGACCAGCAGGAGGGCCTGCTCTTCGAGGTTGCGCGGCTCTGCGGCGCCGGCGGCCGCCATCGCCGCTTTCGCCTCTGCGCGCTGCTCCTCGATCTTGGCGAGGGCCTGCTCAGGCGTGACGACCCCCCACATCTGGTGGAAGGTGTTCATATTGAAGGGCAAGTTGTACAGTTCGCCGCGGAAGTTGGCGACGGGAGAGTTGGTGTAGCGGTTGAAGGGGACGATGCCGTTCACGAAGTCCCAGACCTCCTTGTTGGAGGTGTGGAAAATGTGGGCGCCGTATTTGTGGACGTGGATTCCCTCTATCTCCTCGCAATAGAGATTCCCGCCCAGTTGGGGCCGCTTATCGATCACCAGGCATCGCTTTCCCGCCTTGTGTGCCAGATGTGCGAAGGTGGCGCCGTAAAGGCCGGAACCGACGATCAGATAATCATAACGCATGGTTAAGAGAATACTTGAGCTTGAGCAACCGATGCAGAAGCTTCAGGGGAAAGGGGGAGCCATGCTTGATGGCCGATCGATAGAAATAATCAGCGGTCGTGTCGATGGTCCAGTATCGATATGACTCAGGATATGTGCTGGATAATACCAGCTTGCTCCGGTGGTTTGTCCCCCGTTTCAGAACATATAGTTTTTCCTTATTCATCCGATAATAGAAAGCCTCGAGGAGCGGGCGGTATTTCCATAGATCGAACTTGTTGAATAAGTCAATATAGTTGTTCGTGAACGCTAAGAACAAATCCGTCCTTCTGTCCGGATCCATCTCGTTCGTCAAAGAATTCGGAGTTTTCCGGTAATAATAGGATGAAAACGGGCAATAGGCAATTTTGGAAGTGTACCACAACGCAGAAACGCAGAAGAAGGAGTCTTCCGCATAATCGTATTTCGGGAAAAAGATGGAATGCTCTTGCAGGTAGGAAGTTTTATATAACTGATTCCACACAGCAGCGTGCAGCGGGCCGGTGATTTCTTCCTTGATCAGAACCTCCCGGGAAAAGTCGGAAGGTTTATTTTCGTAATGATAGATTTCCGTATCAGAACAATACCGGTAAAAAGCACCGATGACGACATCGGCACCAGTCTGCTCTATGGTATTATACAGGTTGAGAAAATGATCTTCACTTACCCAATCATCTGAATCGACAAAACCGACATACTTTCCCCGGGCACATCCCAACCCGCTGTTCCTGGCGCCGGATACTCCGCGATGCTTCTGGTGGATGACGGTAAAACGCGCATCCTTCCGGCAGTATGTGTCACAAATCCGACCGCTATCATCCGTACTCCCGTTATCGACCAGAATCACTTCAAAATCCGTCAATGATTGCCGGGCAATCGAGTTCAGACAGTTCTCCAGATACGGGGCTGAGTCGTGAACAGGGATGATGACCGAAAGAAGGGGAGCCATAAGGCCCTTTAGCTGAGGGAACAGTAATACCCCCAGGGGGTATTCTCTATAAAGAAAAACCCGTGATGCAGGATTGCCTGGTTCATCGTATCCGGCAATACGCCGTTTTTGTAGATACGGACAGGGTGCCCTGCGGCGAAAGGACGGGGCGTTGTCCGGATCCGATCGATTTCCCGGAACAAAGCAGCCGTATCGGTCGTCTCATCAACGCAGAAAGCATGGACGGTGTTGTTGACGAAAACCGATTGGATATGGAGGGGCTGCGAACCGATCACGCACACATCCTTGCCACCGAGTGTTTTGAAATAGTTGACAAGCCGTTTTCCGGGGGACGAACTGGCATATCCGGCCGAGTGGTCCCTGCAGCGGTAGTGGTCGACACGGCTATCCCAGAGCCTGCTTCTCCAGCGTTCCGGTGCTATGCCCAGGGCAGTTGTCAATAAGTAGCAAGAGACAATGGTTCTTCGCTGCAAAGATAAAGGCGTGTCGTCTTCGTCGAGCGTAATGGTGGGAACCTCCTTGACCGAAAGTCCCTGGTGCCGGACATAGACATTCAGTAGTATTTCCGCCAGATAACCGAATACGCGGGCGTGCTGAGCATCATAGGCGCTGATATCAACCTGCTTCTCAACCCGTCCCAGCACGTCGAACAGCCACGAACAATACCGATCAAGGGTTTCCCTCCGGGTGATGAACATGTTGCAATAGCTGATGTTTGAAGACATCAATACTTGCTGCAACGTTTCCGTGTACTCGGGGAAATCTTGCCTGATGGTCCTGACCAAGGCTTCGATATCAGCAGGATAGACGAAACGCAACAGATTCTCGTAGACATTGACCGGATAAGGGAAATAGTGTCTGGCGAGAATAATGTCACGGCTCTGCAAATCGCGCTTTATGTCCTTTTCTTCCAGTATTAGAGCTTGTATATGTCTCTTTTTGATATACGTGCCGGTTACTTCGGCGAGATCAGCCAGGCAGCCTTTACCAAGAAAGCGTCTATAATGGCAGAGACCCGCGAAATCAGCTTGCGACGTTTTCCACAAGAGATAAAGCGCGGTGAGTTCACAATAAGACGGATTCTTTTCGGAGATATTGTCTTCCCCGTCACTGTCGTGCAGGTAGCCCTCCCAACAGCCGTTTCTGGCGGCGTTTACTTGGACCCAGTGATATTCCGGAGGCAGGTTGAACCGGACGGGCTTATGTGTTGCGACAAACAGTGCGGTGCTCATCTCCGACGAAATCCTATTATACACAAAACCCCCAGTGCGTCCCCGCTGAGGGGGAGTTGCACCAAGGGCTTTGTGAATTAGGAAGTTAAGTCCTACTCAGGATTGGAGAAGGTAATTTCGATACGACGGTTCTGGTGGCGGCCGATCCAAGTCTTGTTGTCGGCAACCGGCTGCGAGAAGCCGTGGCCTTCGTAGCTGAGGCGGCTGGCATCGATGCCCTTCTTGACGAGGTAGTCGACGATGGCCTTAGCACGGTTGTTGGAAAGAACCATGTTGTAAGCCTCGGTACCGATATTGTCGGTGTGGCCGTCGACCTTGGCAAGAACCTTCGGGTACTTCTTCATCCACTCGACCACCTGGTCCAGACCATAGCGGGCCTCCTGGGTGATCTCGTAGGAGTCGAACTCGAAGAGCGTCGTGTTGCGCAGGAACTCGTTGATATCGTTGGTCTTCTGGATTACGTCAGGCTGCTTGATGTAGACGGTGTCGTGCACAGCGTACGGCTTGTCGACATACTTGATGGACTCGCGATCCACATAGATCGTCTTGGGCACCAGTTTGCCACCGAGGTTGAAGCCGAGGCCGACCGTGGCGCTGAGGTTGGAACCGGGAGCCACGCGACCGGTCTTGGGGCCGGCCATTTCGATAGCGGCATTCGGGAAGAGAGCGTAGCGCAGATCAGGAACGATGCGGACCACCTTGCCGAGGTAGATCGGGAACATCACACCAAGACCGCCGGCGGCGGTACCTTTGTCGATCCTCATATAACCGGCGTGCACATAGGGAATGACATTCTTGTGCGCACGGACGAGAATGTCGCCGTGGATATACATCAACTTCTTCTTGGCGAAGTCGACATATTGGTTGCTGGTGGTCAGACCCTGCCAGCCCACGCGGAAACCGGCGATGTCATTGATCCACTTGCCAATATAGACATCAGCAGCATAGCCTGCACCGACGTGGGAACCCGGACGGTCGGCGAACCTTTCACCGTCCCAGCTGATGTTGACACCGCCGCCGACACCGGCGAACCAGTTGTACTGGACGTACTCGATCTCCTGGCCGAAAGCCGTCAAACCGGCCGCCAGAGCGAGCATCGTGATAACGAATCTCTTGATTTTCATATCTTAAATAATTTTGATTATCCTATTATTTGAAATGATAAATGACACCGAGGGAGAGCTTGCCTACGAGGTCGAACGGGAAGCCTGCGTAGCCGGCGAAGTAACCCTGGTCATGATCCGACGGACGGATACCGTTGTGCCAGTCGCCATAGGCCTCAAGGCAGAGGTCGGCGAAGATACCCAGCCCGGAGGTGAAATCGATTTCCGCGATGGCACCGGCGCGCATGCCAAGCACGAAGTTGGGATCATGCGGGGTTTGCCACGGGTGATGCGGGTCGGTGAAGCCAAAGGTGCGAGCTCCACCAAGGCCACCATAGAGCTTGGGATTGAACGGGGACCCGTTGTCCGCCAGGCCCGCAAGGTTGAGGATGGCATCGGCAAATGCGTAGACACTCTTATAAGTAAAAGGATAGTTGGCTTTACCGTAGGTGTCATAAATGTTGGAGCTGCCAGCGTGTCCGGCATATCCGCCGGCGAGACGGACACCGAAGGTCGTGGTAAAGTCGTAGCCGATGGCTGCGGAACCCTGGAGCTTGAGCAGATCCTGGAAGACGTGGGTGTCGGTGTAGCCGAAGGCATTTTCACTGAGCGTAGCTGCCAACCCGCCCTGGACAGAGAAATTCCACCGTTTGGAATAGTCGAAGGGAGACTGGGCAAAAAGGGTGGGCACTCCCACAAGGAGGGCCGCCAAAATTACTGCAATCTTGCGCATATTACTATTGTTGATTTATTTGTTCGAATTTAACGGCTTCGCCACCGGGCCTGTCATACAAGCTCGTGGGAAAAAGTATGAAATGGAGAGCCCATCTCTACCGCAAAGATAGTGCAATCTAATGGAAAAACAATAGTTTGACGAAAAAAATTATTCTTCGGCAATCCCTGCGCGGATCCAGGCCAGGGCGATATCCCGGGCGGAATCGGCCGCTTCGTCCCGCTCGACCTCGTATTCCTCGAGCAGCAGGTCCGTGAGCGTGTCCGCGTCGAATTCGCGTCCCTCCACGTTTTTCCACAAATAGGCAGCGGAGGCGTTGAGCGAGATGAGCCGCTGAAAATCGACGGTAGGTCCCTCGCCGACCACGATAAAGACGTCGCCGAGCTCGCGTAAGACGAATCCTTCCTTGAGATGCATGGCGCAAAGATAGCAATATCCACCGGAAATCCTTATCTTTACCTCGGAATTCATTGCCGGATGGCCGATCGGAATGACATATTTTTCGCCGTGCTGCGCGCCGGCTTGTGGGAGCAGGATCTGTGCCTGGCGGCCGCGCCGTCCCCGGAGGACTGGCTCTCCCTGCTGCAGACCGCCCGCTCACAGGCCGTCCTGGGCCTGTTCTTCCGAGGAATGAGCCGTCTGGGCGCTGCGCAACTTCCGCTTCCGGAAGCGCGGCTGCCGCTGCTGGCCGAGGTGGACCGCCTCGAGCGTCGCAGCGCCGCGCTCGTCCGTGTGCAGGATGCGCTGCTCGCCCGATTCTCGGAAGCCGGACTGCACCCGCTGGTGCAGAAAGGCACGGAAGCCGCCAAATACTATCCCCGGCCGCTGCTGCGGGAGAGTGGGGATATCGACCTCTATTTTACCCCGGCGCAGTTCGCGCAAGCGAAGGAATTAATGGCCCCCCAGGCGCCGCTCGCTCCGGACGGGAGCCTGGTTTATCGTTTCTCGGACGTGGTCGTGGAGCATCACCCGCGCTATTTCGACCTGCACGTCCGGCCCGACAAACTGCCTGAGGTTCCGTCGGTTATCGCTGAACTGCTGTTGCTTTCCTCGCACATCCTCAAGCACGCGATAGGCGAGGGGGTAGGCTGCAAGCAGCTCTGCGATATGGCCGCGGCGCTTGCCCGCACGGACGGCAGTTATGACAAGGCCGCCCTGCGGGAAACGCTGTCCCGCTGCGGCCTGCTGCACTGGCACCACCTGCTTTGCTCGCTGCTGGTTGAGGATCTGGGGCTGGATCCGGCCTGCTGCCTGCCCGGCTTCAAGGCTTGCGACCCGGCTCCCCTGCGGCGCATCGTGCTGCGCGGCGGGGCTTTCGGCTTCGCCGATGCTTCCCGCCGCGCAGCACTCGGCCGCAGCGCTTTCTCCCGCAAACTGCACGCAGCCGGCGCCTTCTTGAAGCGCCTTCCGTTCTCGCTGCGCTATGCTCCCCGCGAGACCCTTGCCACGGTTGGGGAGCTGGTTCGCGGCAACCTCGCCTGAACCCTTCCTTTCTCTGTGGCTGGAGATGAAAGGGATGATATGATGAAATTACTCGTAATCAACTTCAGTCCAGGGGGCGTTCGCCCCGATGGTCAGGGTGAACATGGTGCCGGGCATGACGTTGATGGATACGCCGTCAGGGAGGGTCATTTCCAAGTCAAGTTCTTTCTGGCCTGTAACTGCCTGTTGATTGATGATCAGATGCATATAAGTAAAACTAAGTTCCCCGGTAGGATAGTACAGGGCGAATCCGTCGTCGGGGAAGGATCCCAGACTCTCGAGAACCGTACCGCTGTTGCTATTCATCGGGGGAGCATACATGAACACTCTTTTCCCAAAGTCAAAAGAGGCATAACCCACCCAGGGAAAGTCCGGAGAAGAGATATCCTTGAGCTGATAGTCTCCGGTAAGAATTGAAGGTTTTTGAATGACAATCTTCAAGATCCCGGTCTGGTGCTGCAGGACTACGTCTTCGATGGCCCCGAAGTCTCCGTCAAGGCAGGCTGTCATCAAAACGCCGGAATCCATCTCGCTCGGCGAAAGGAATCCGAAAGTAGATTGGGTCGGTGTTACAAAATTCAGATCATTGCCATAAGTATTCTCCTCATAGAAAAACTGCGCTCCGGAAGCGTGCAGCATGTCGACAGTCCGTTCGCAGATCGCCGGATAGACGACCATATAATACTCTCCGTCCTCCAGGGCGCGCGGAGCGGTGCCGGTAAATTCGGCGGAGCTGCCGCCCTCCTCGGTCGTAAAGTTGTAGATGGCCCGTCCCTCGAAGCCGTCGTCGGCATACGCCAGGCCGGAGTTGTTGAGAATCATGACACTGAGCTGGTCGCCGGCCTCCCAGGCCAGCTTAATCGGCAGCTCGGGGTTGGTGGCGGACTGGTCCGTGTAAGAGACTTTTGTGGAAGGATTGTCGATCGATACCCGGAAGGAAACCGTCGCGGCGGTTCCGGCCGGTTCCTGCACCTTGCTGCAGGCGGCGATGGACAGCACTCCCGCGGCCACCGCCAAGACTGATAAAACTCTCTTCATCATACACGGAACATTAAGGGTAAGTGATACCGCCGCCTCCGCCGAAACCCGGCGGTGAGGCACAAACGACGCCTTCTTCCAGAAGGTCCACGACCACGCTCGTCGGCGCGGTATAGGTCTCTTTGAGCAACTCCATAACTATGTGGTTTAATGTGCTTATAAAGATATGAAAAACTATTTTTTATTCAAAAAAGCCCCGGGCTTCCTTTATGGAGCCCGGGGCTTTGGCAGAGGTATCACAGGATGCTGTCTTTGCGATTACTCGTCGGGGGTGCAGCGCACCACGGAGTAGTCAGAGGTTTCGCCGCTCTGGAGGGTGAACATATCTTCCCTGAAACGTATTCTGAGGAAACGCCAGATACTGGCGGCGGTATAAAGGTGTCCTGTAGCAGAGTTATACATTCCCTGCAGGCCGACGTTGGCCAGGATCAGGTCTCGTTCGCCGAGCGCGGGGAAGAAGATCTGTTCCACGCCGGTGGCGGGATAGACACGTCCGGGTCCACGCATCTGCTCATCTTCCTCCTTACTCACCCACTTCGTGTTGGCAGCGGAGAACCCTCTAAACGTTATAATATTCGGCACCTTATATCCGACCGGAGAAGGATCATACACGCTTTTCGTGATGAACTCAGTCTCGGCTTGCGTCGCGTTTTGATAGTCTCCGGTTGAATTCCATAAATTGTACCAGGTCGGCGAGGTGTAGGTGTAGCCATTGTCGAGATACTGTTTGTACGGCTCCCGGATCATCTGCTCGATAGGCATCCTGCCCGGCAGACCATACTGGGGTGCATACTGATTACCGTCTGCTGCCGAAGGATACACGGGTTTGTTGAGCGGAGCGTCGTAATCGCCGTTGAATCCCGGGATGGGATCCTTGCGGCCCCAGCCGTAGTACGGACTGTTGCCGTATGTAATCGTCGTCGGGCCCTGTTTCTGCGTGAGCAGGATCGGTTCGGACTTGACTCCGTCCGGGTCGTCCTGGACCACACGGACATAGGCCGTGCGCCCGTCGTAGCGCGACATGATTCGTGTGTCGACCCAGCCCAGGTTCTCCTTCAAAATTTTCTGTCTGTAGGCGACGGTCGTATGCGGCGTGAGCGGGAGGTTGGCGCTGCTCAGGTCGTGGTCCGTCACCCAGATGTGCCAGCTCCAGGCAATCACGCCGTCCGCCAACACGGCCAGCACGGCATTCCCCTGGGTGATGTTATCCTTCGGGACGCTGAAGGTGATGTAGGCATCCTGGCCGCTGCCGGTGATGGCCACGTTCTCAATGAGCCCGGGAGAATCCATCCACAGCAATTGGGCGGTAAAGGTCTTTCCATTGTGCTGCGTCTCGATGTAAGGACTCGTGATATAGCCTCCCAGGTGGTCTAAGAAACGGCCGATGAATCTCATGTTAGGTTGGTTGGGGTATTGGGCGCCAGCGTCTGTGCGATAACCGCTAGCCGTCGGGCCCTTTTTCGCGCGATAGGCAACCTCGTTGATCGCACCACCCTTCACGCCGTTACCATAGACGAGCGGGAATTTGTAGGTGCCGGCGGCCTGGACCACATAGCAGTTGGCCGTCGTGCGGTCGACGGTCGCGCCCGTGGCGACATTGATCGTGGAGAGATCGAAATCCGACTTCTGAGCGGCAGCCCGCAGCGCGTTGGTATGCTCGTCCAGCGGGATGCCGTTGCCATCCAGGGGGATGGCGTTCTCCTGCGGAGCCGCAACGATGCTCAGCGGCTGGCCGTCGACGTTGCCGCGGAGGTCGACGCCGGCACCGAGGTTCAGCCATTCCGGCCAGGTCGTGGTCCAACTGCCCGCGGCGCCGGTCTCGGAGAACTCGAAGTGGAAGGCCTCGGCCTCCTCCGAAACTCCGTTGGTCACATAGCTCTTGAATTCGTCGGACAGGCTGATGATGCCGCCGGTATATTCCGCATCATTTATGATGTCTTTCAGACCTTCCATCACGAAACGGATCGGAGAATCTCCGGCGGACAGGCGCTTGCCGTGGTGGCGCCGCATGTCGAGCGAGCCGTCCGCAAAGGTGCGGGAGGCCAGCACGTTGCCGTCCTTGTCGAGGGACTCCACCCTGACACTCTGATAGACGCCGCAAGGCACGGGGAGATTCAGTGAGAAGGTGGTCACGTTGGGGCCTACGCCGCTCTCGGAACTGGCGACCGTGAACGTGATCACGTTGTTGGTCGTATTCCCCTGCGTCTGGATGAACGGAGCGGTCGGGTCCGTGGTGTCCACGGTATAGGTGCCAGTGACATCCTTGTCAAAAGTTGCCACGACCGTCACCGTGGCCGGGTCGACGTTGGGGAAGGTGACGCGCATCAGCGCACCGACGTGGTAGAAATCCAGCCGGTTCGACGTGGGGACGATGCTGTTGTCGGCCACCATCGGGGAAGGCGTGAAGTCGGTGGTCAGCCCCGTGTTGTTGCCGGCGATGATATCCGAGACGTCGTACGCGTCGGGCATTTCCACTTGCAGGTCCCCCGCCTGGCTCATCTTGGCAGCGGATGCCGGATAGACCGCGAATCCTTCGCGGGTCTTGCCCCGGGCCGAAGAGGCCAGGATCGTAGCGACAGAACGATCGCTCCCATTCAACTCTACGGTGTAGTTATAGAAGTAGCCGTCGCTGAAATAAAGGGCCACCTGGTCTCCGGCATCCCAGGCGAACTTGCCGTCATGGCTGTCATACGACGTTTTCGTGTTCAGTTCCGCGTCGGCGATCCGGATGGTCAGGTTGTCGTCAGATTCCATGCCCGGAAACTCCCGCTGGCAGCCCGTGCCCAGGAGCAGGACGGCGGACAGGAACGTCACAATATATCGGTTGGTCATCTTTTTCATATCTGTTAGTTTATGATGCGTGATTATTCCTGTATGGACCGGACCGGCAGCTGGTTGTACAAGTAGACGATGTCTTTCTCATAGACTTCGCTTTCGTTGAACGAAATGACGTAAGCCCTGCGGAAGTTGTCGGATGTATTGTTCGTGAGGCTTGCGGACCAGTACTGGGAAGTACTGAAGACGATGGAATCGTTGAAGAGAACAAATCCATTCTCCGGAAGGAACACGCCCTGGCCGTTGTTGTAGGCGCGGCCGTTGGTGCCGTCGTTGAACGAGGCCGGATCGGCATAGCTCCACGGGAAGTTCGATTCATCGAAGCTGGCAAAGGCGTTCTCGCCGGGTACCTTGAAGCCCACGGGCGAAGGATCGTAGACGGACTTGGTCACGGGTACGTTAAAGGTCGTCTCCCCCAGGGTGTCATAGGTCGTATTCCAGAGATTATAGAACCATTTGTCCGTCCAGTTCCAGCCGTGAATGCTCGAGCCCGTATAATTGTAGCGGATGTTCGGGTGCTGGATGACGACGCCGAGGGGACGCCAAAGCTCTTTGCTGTACTTCGGCAGATAGTTTTCGGAATAGGAGTAGAGCTCTTTCCGGGCAGGCCCCTGCTGGTCGTCGATCTGCTTGATATAGGCGCCGGGCAGGGGATCCTTGCGGCCCCACTGGTAGTAAGGGCTGTTGCCCCGCTCCACGATGGTCGGACCGGCCTGCGAGGTGATCAATACGGTGTTGGACTCGGCTCCGCCGGACTCGGACTGCCGGGCGCGCATATAGACCTGTTTCGTCTCGTAGCGCTCGGTCTCCTTGGTGCCGACCCATCCGATGTTCACCGGGGCGAACTTCGTGCCGTTCAGGCCGTCCTTGAGGGCGGTGAGGTCCTCGTCGGTCACCCAGATATGCCAGCTCCAGGCAATCACGTTGTTTGCGAACAAGGCTATCATGGCGTTGCCCTGGCAGATGGTCTCAGCGGGTACTTCGAAGGTAATATAGGCATCCTGCCCGCTGCCGGTGACGCTTACACTTTCTGCATTGATGAGACCCTTGGCATCTGTCCAGATGAGTTGGGCCGTGTAGGTCGTATTGGCCGGCAGCAGTTCTTCAATATAAGGATTGGTGATATTGCCTGTGGAGGTGCTCCAGCCGGTGTTGCCTGCGACGGTATAAAGATGATTCTTGAAATAACCTAAATAACCCATAATGACGCCATCGTAAAGTTGCGCCTCGCCATTGGCCGTTCGGAGGGCGCCTCCTACACCTTTGCGGGCCTGATAGGCACTCTCGTTGAGCGCTCCACCCTTGACACCGTTGCCATAGACGAGCGGGAACTTGTAGGTGCCCGGAGCCTGGACCACGTAGCAGTTGGCCGTGGTGCGGGCGACGGTCGCGCCCGTGGCGACATTGATCGTGGAAAGGTCGAAGTCGGTCTTCGGCGTCGCGTTTTTCAAGGCTTCGGCGTGGGCATCCACGGCCAGGTTGGGCTGCGGTTTCAGGGAGATGCGCATTTCGCGCGGACGGGAGAAGCCGCCGAAATCGATGCTGGGATCCGGGACGATCCAGTCCGGCGGAGTCGTGCTCCAGGTTCCGTCTGCGCCCGTCGCGGAATACTCGAAGCGGAAAGGAGCCGCCTCCTTGTCGCCGTATTCGTCGTATTTGAAACTCACGAAGTCGTCCGAGAACGTGAAACTGCCGCCGAAATAGTAGGACGTCACATCCTTGAGCGTGCCGATCGTCCAGTCTCCCGGGGTTTCGCCGAAGAAGATGAGCTTTCCGTGGTGGCGTGCGAAGGTCAGCGCAGCCTTGGAATATTCTTGCTGCAGGACCGGGTTGGTCGTGTCGTTCGCATAGGCTTGGACATCGATCCGGGCGTACGTCCCGCAGGGGACGGGAACGTTCAGTGCGAAACTGTTCTCTGCAGGGAGTCCGCTGGCCGATACGGTGAAAGTGACTGTACGGGCGTTGCTGGTTGCGCCTTCGCCGCGGTTCGTGATACGGGGATTCCGCGGGTCCGACACGTTGACGGTGTATTCTCCCGTGACATCGTTTTCGAAGGTGACGGTGACCGTCTTCACGCCCGCGGGAAGATTGGTGCAGACGACGCGGAGCAGTCCTCCGACGTGGCGGAAATACAGGAGATCCTGGTCGTTACTGTTAACGGCCACCATCGGGACCGGGGAGAACTCGTCGTCGCCCGCGGCAGCCAACGCGCTGACGTCATAGCTGGCAGGGAGGTTGACTTTCAGTGTGGTGGGGGCGCCGTCCGCCACGGCGACGGCGGCCGGATACACGGCGTAGAAATTACGGAGGTCCGTCTCCGTCTCTTCGATGGAGAAGTCGCCGGTAGTGGGCTCGACGACGGCATTCTGGAAGGCGCTGCCTACATAGACGGCGATCTGGTCTCCGGTGTTCCAGGCGAATTTGCCATCGACGTCAAACGACACCTTCGTTTCGTTCTCATTCTCGATGACCGCCCGGAGCGTGGTCTTGCCGGAATTGGATCCAAGTTCCTTGACACAACCCGGCAGGAGGGACAGGGCCAGTGCGGCTGATAGGATATATCTTGCTTTCATGACTGTTGATTAGCTTGTTGTTAATCCCAAATGAGGTTCTCGCCGGAGGCCTGGACATCCCAGAGGATGTCCTCGCCGTAAAGCTCGAGGAGTTTCGGGAAGGTGATGCCCGAGATGATATATTTCCTGCCCGGCTGGAACACGAGCGGCGTGCCGTTGTTGTCGTTGAGCCGGAGCGAACGGACGCGGGTCTCGCCGACGAGCTTGAAGGAAATGACGACGTCGGTCAGCACGGTAGGCAGGGCGAAGATCGTGAACGAGGCGTCCTGGGTGGGCGTAAGGGTCAGTTTGCCGTCCGTCCGGGCGGTGAAGTCCACCATGATGGTGTCGTGGGCGTCCGCGGGCGCCACGGTCACGCTCTCGTCTGCCGTGGCCACGCTGAAAGTCGTGGCGGCAACCGGCTGACTGGGGCTGTAGAACTTGAACCACTCCAGGTCAACCTGGGGGTTCTCGCCGCAGTTCACCCAGAACTCAAAAGCCGTGAATTTGGGGTAGAAATTCAACTGGACCGTCCCGTTGTCGGCGACGCCCGTCGTCTTCGCGAACATCACGGCATATTTCATATCCATGACTCCGAGGTTGTCGGTCCAGGTCAGGGTCGGCTCGTGCGGGATCGTGGCGGTCATCTTCGTCGCGTCGAGGGGGCCGAGCGGCGTGCGGGCATAGAAATCATAGTACTCGGCGGAACCCCAGACGAGGCCGTTGACGTTCGCGTCGATGTTGTGCACCGGGTCCGGAATGCCCGGGTCGTTACCGTTCTCGTCATACACGATGCCGGCGTTGATCAGAGATCCCTTGCTGTAGCGCCCGTCCGTCACGATGTTCTTCAACTTATAGACGGCAGAGTGAAGATTGGCGTCGTAGCGGTGCGAGGCCTGAGGGCTGTAGATCAGGATCCGGTCCGTATCCAGCCAGTCGATGCGTTCGTAATAGGCTCCTTCCGATTGAATGAAGGGGCGGCTGGCGTATGCGGTCTTGGTGAGGTCGCCGGTCGGGTTCTCGGTCCTGGCCTCAAAAGTAATCTGCTTGCCTTCGCCGCCTTTGCCGAATTTGGAGCAACCCGGGAAAAGCAGGGCCGCGGTCAGGAAAAAGAAAAGGATTTTTTTCATAACGGCTATTCCCAATTGTGGTTAAAATACTGAGGATCGTCGACATCCACGAACTCAACTTGCTGGCCCATGGAGATGACAGTCGTGTTGTCAGAGACCGACCCCTGCAGGATCGGCGAGCCGGGCAAGAGGGTCACCTCCTGCAGGACAACCGGCTTCACGAATAGTTGTTTTTGTTTCATATTATGCATAATCTTATCTCTATCATCTATTTGGCGTCGACCGGCTCCAGCCAGGCGCGCGGGACGCTCGCCTTGGCGAACCAGGAGTCCAGCAGGCGCACCACCACGTAGGTGCGGCCGCGAAGCTCCAGGACGAAGCCTTCCACACCGGTAAGCACGCCCTTGATGACGCGGACCCTTTCCCCGAGCTCGAGCGGACGGTCGACCAGTCCCCCCTCGTCGGTGGAGAGGTCGAGTACGCGGCGGAAGTCCTCGAGCTGCTTGTCGGGGACGACCAGCAGGCTGCGGGTGGCCGGGTCGATGAGGTAGCGCACCGGCAGGGCCTCCTCGTTGGCGAGGGCGCAAGCCTGGCGCTTGGTGGCACGCAGGAAGACGAGACTCGGGATGAGCGGACGCTCGTAGCTCGCGCCGCCGCGGGTGCGGCGCCGCTGCTCGGTGGGTACGAAGCGCTCCACGCCCAAGCGGTCGAGCCGCCCGGCAACAGAAAGCTCCGCCCCGCAACGCGTGCGCGCGGCGAACCAGCATTCCTTGACTGTATCCGTCTTCAGCATTATTCTTGCTAAGTCCTTGTTATTCTTGTCCTTTCTGCGTATCTTAACGCTTGAATTGAATAACAAATATTAATTCTTCTTATTTGTTTTTCTATCAAATTATTATCTCTACGATAGAGATGCGTCCGAAACAACTGCTTATTTAACTATTCTATATCAACCAATCAATTACGCACTCTATACAATTTACAAAGGTATTGTAATCTTTTTTAATTCCAAACCAAAAAAAGATTTTTTTTTCTAAAATTTTTTTCCGCCGATAATCCGCAAGAAGGTCAGCATCAACAAACGCGCATCAAACCACAACGAGTGGTTCCGGAGATAATATAAATCCAAATCCAGCCGTGTGAGCATTTTATCCAGGGTATCAGTATATCCATTATATAGAGTAGCATAGCTCGTGACGCCCGGCCGGATCTGGAACAGGAAGCGGTAGCGGGGGTTCACGGCCATGATCTGGTCGATGTAAAACCTGCGCTCGGGGCGGTAGCCGATGAAGGACATGTCGCCGCGGAAGACATTGATCAGTTGCGGGAGCTCGTCGAGATGGTGCTGACGCAGGAATTTCCCGACTTTTGTGAGTCGGGGATCGTCATCACCGGCATAGAGGGCCGGGGTGCCGGCAGCTTCGGCATCGATACGCATCGAGCGGAATTTCAAGATGTTGAACGGCTTGCCACCCCGCCCGAGACGCTCCTGGCGATAGATGGCAGGACCGCCGTCCTCGAACTTGATCGCCAGGGCACTGAAGGCTGCCAGCGGAGAAAACACCAACATCAGCAGGCTGGAGCCGACCACATCGACACCGCGTTTGACCACATGGCCGAAGCGGGACATCGCATCGTCGTTGGAAACGGTGTCTTCCTCATCGGAAGACGGAGCCTGGTTTCCGCCCCTTCCCTTGGGGAAGAGCAGGCAGTCTACGCCGCCGAGGCGCCACTGCAGCGCATCCAGGTCTTCAATCGAATTCCCGTAGAAGACGACCAGTTCGCCGATAACCTTGCCGGTCTGACCGGGATCATTGCTTAGGAAGCCGACCACGTTGTAGGTCCCGGCGGCCTGGGTCTTTTCGGCCAGGGCGACGGAGTCGTCCCCGGTGCCAACCACCAGGGCATTGAGCCGCCCCATCGACCGCACGATCTCCCGTTCTTCCCGGCGGACCGAGCGGACGAGGATTCGGGGAGAGAAAAGCGTCACCGCCGTGAACAGGGTATCTGATAGCAGTGCAACCACCGCCAAGGCATTCGAGGGCAGTTTGATGAGGCCGACGAGGACCAGCAGCGTCAGGCCGGCCTCTTTGGCTACGATCGCCCAGAACAAGCGGGCGTATCCTTTCAGGGAAGCAAACCGCGAAACGACGTTTCCGGTGCCGGACAGCACCAGACCGAGGAAAGTCAAAACTGCTGCCACGCCAACCCAGATGGCCAATAAGCCTGTAAAGCCCGGAATGGGCTCGGTGACGCCGCGCATCAGCAAGATAGCCGCAAGCGAACCGATTGCCGAAAGCACGGTATCCAAAATCGTCCGAGAACGGATGATTCTCCGTTCGATAGTTCCAGTAGGCATTATTTTTACGCTTAATCACGCAAAGATAGAATAAAATGCCGAAAACTACAACAACTTGAGAATGGCACGATTGGCCGCGTCAATCTGCTGATTGTCCAAGGATGCCAGGTAGATGGACGTCGTACGCTCGGAATCGTGCCCCAGCCCCTCGCTGATGATGGATAGGGGGATATGACGGCCGTGGGCGATGCTGGCCAAGGAGTGACGGGCCACGTACATGGTCAGCGGAGCGGAAAGATGCAGCCTCCGTCCGATCTGGTGCAAGTTGCGGTTCGCGCGCGCGATCGCGTATTTATATTATGTTATCAGGACGGTCCTCCCGGATGATGATGGGCAGCACCATCCGTTTCTCGGCTGCCGCTTCCTACGACAATAATCCGGGCACCAAGACTGAATACAGCGGCGTAATCATCGGCGACGAGGTCATGGGTGAGACGCCTGCAAAAGAGCGCATCAACTGGCTTGCCACCGACAAGATCCGCATTTACAGCGACGTCGCCACGGACCGCAACACCGGGGCGACTTGGACGAAAATGACAGCTACCGTGAGGCCCAGCTGGCTCACCAGTAACAAGTACACCGGCCCCGCAGCATCACTTCCGAGAATGTCAAACTCACCGTCGCGGCGGCTGAGATGGCACATGTTGACAAGGATGCGAGCACCAACAAAAATGCTCCATATGACCTGTCCACCCATGATCTTTATCATGCCGCTTATATGAACCTGAATAATCAGTATGTCGGTCCGTTCTATGGTATTTTTTACCTCGCCCACCGCTCGCGCCACTCGGTCCGCCCGTCCCCTGAGGAATTATAGAACACTGACAATTAATTATTTGGCGGGATGACCGATTGGTCATCCCGCCTTTATTTTGATCTGTCCTAAGCCCGGCTCTCGCGTGCAAAGATTCTTTTTTCAATTTGGAAATTTTTTTTAAAATTGATACTTTTGTAAGTTTTAAAATTATGTGCTAAATGCTATAGCGCTGTTTTTCAGCCGTTTAACGCAGACTTTTACGGTGGTTAGTAAAATAGAGAAGCAGACAATGAACTGGTTCGCTGCGCGCACGCGCTGCGGGGCGGAGCTTTCCGTTGCCGGGCGGCTCGACCGCCTGGGCGTGGAGCGCTTTGTGCCTACGGAACTTCGCCGCCATACCCGCGGCGGCGCGAGCTACGAGCGTCCGCTGATTCCAAGTCTCGTCTTCCTCCGTGCCACCAAGCGTCAGGCTTGCTCCCTCGCCAACAAGGAGGCCTTGCCGGTACGCTACCTCATCGACCCGGCTACCCGCAGCCTGCTTGTCGTACCGGACAAGCAACTTGAGGACTTCCGGCGCATACTTGACCTATCCATCGATGATGGAGGGTTGGTTGACCGCCCGCTGGCGCTCGGCGAGCGGGTCCGCGTCATCAAAGGTGTGCTCACCGGGGTGGAAGGTTTCGTTCTGGAACTCCGCGGCCGCACCTACGTGGTGGTCCGCCTGCTCGACTCTTGGTTCGCTAAGGCGTCCGTCCCGAGAGCCTGGCTGGAGCCGGTAGGAAGCCAGAAAAACAGACAATAACAAATCAATATAATCTTAGGATAAGATGAGAAAGAAAAAACAATTTGTCAAGCCGGAAATTCTCCAGGAGCTAAGTCTCTTGGGAGCCCGAGCTATCCTGCAGGGATCAGTTTCGGACAACACGACCGTTGTCTCTATGGGACAGCAAGTTGTGACCTATGAATTCGACGACAGTGACGAATTTAACCACAAGTGGGAGTAGGAAAATGAAAAGAGCAAAGATATATCTCCTGCTTCTCGCAGGGATGTCCCTTCTGGCGGGATGCCAGAGAGGCAATTTGAATGAAAGAGTAAAGAAAGATGTCCGTTTCACGGCACAGTCAGTCTCCGTCGGCACCAAGACCGATTATGGCCAGTATTCCACCGATAAGACTTGGCAGAGCATCGATTGGGAGAATGGAGACCGGATCCGGATCTCCAGCCCCGAGGCCGCGCATCGCTACGACGAGACCCGGCACTATGCCGAATATGCGGTGGTCGACGCTGCTCAGGGTACTTCTCCCGGCAAGGCCGGCAACCCGAGCCGGGCAAAGCTCACCAATGCCGGCATTCCCGATCCGAATGATGATCCTGGCGTGCCGGACCCGGCAGGCAGTGTTGACAGCAACGTCAATGGCCTGGTGTGGGGTGACGCTGATTCCTATCACTTCTTTGGCATCTATCCTTCTCCTGCCGTGAACAGCGATATTGAGTTTCCGTTTGGCGGGACGGGTTACAACGTGGCGGATCTGGTCCTGCCGAACGTCCAGACTTATACCCAGGAGTCTGCCACGGACATGGTCCTGGATCCGGATATGAATTATGCCTTCCTGGGCGCCTCTGCCCAGGTCGCCGGCGGGGCGGATGTCGAGCTCGTTTTCAAACCCTTCTTTACCGCTTTCGAGTTCACGCTGGATTGCGAGTCCGATGCCGTGTTGCTCAAGAAGTTCGAGCTCACTTCTGACAGTAAGGCAATGGCCGGCCATTACAAGGCGTCCATGACGGCGGCGGCGGACAGTTGGGAAAGCACGGTGCTCATCACCCCGGCGACCACCAATGCGGGCGGCGTGTCCATCGTCTTCGACGGGGACGGCCTGCAGCTGACCAAGGGCCATCCCGTGACCTTCACCCTGTTCGCCATCCCGGTGGACTACAATGATCTGAAGGTGACCGTGAGCGTGTCGGAGGTGGGCGGTACGGCCGTGAAGCAGAACTCCCTCGCGCTCAAGAAAATCGACTCGGCCCTTACCTTCGGCGCCTTCAAGAAGCACGTCATCACGGGTCTGGTGAACCCGGAGTTCACGAAACTCATCGAAATCAATTCGCTCATCGTGGATTGGGAGAATCAGGGCAGCACGACCATCGAAGTGACCCCTTAACCAGCTAATTACAAGAAGATTATGAAAGCCATCATCAGAATACTTCCGATCATTGCCTTGCTTGCGGCGTTCACGGCCTGCAGCAAGGGTGAGATCTCGGGATCAGGCGAGAATACCATCAGCCTGTGGTCCGGCGAGGACGGCACCGGAGTACTGCGCACGCGTGCCGGCGATCCGACTCCGAACCGTTCCCTGCAACCGCTCTTCCTGTTCTGGACCAGCGGCAACTTCAACAACACTTCCGCCGTTGCGCCGGACTTCTTCGTCAAGGTTCCGGACGGCGAGATCAACGACTTCTCGGTCACGCAGTTCAACACCAACGAATACTACCCGTTGAACAATAAGACCGTCTATGCTTGCGGCATCGCCCCGGCCCCCGGCGAGGGCTATCTCGAGCCGGTCACGGCGGGCAGCTACACGAAATTCAACATCGGTGTGCCCGACACCGGTGTCGACGACGATGACTGCGGCGTCACGGACGTGATGGCAGCGGCAGTGCTGTCCGCGACCGATGCGGCCCCCTTCACGCAGGCGACCCCGCTGAACTTCAAGCATCTCCTGACCAAGCTCAGCTTCAGGGCCCGCCTGGCGGACGACATGACCAAGTTCGTCAAATACGTCAAGGTCCTCTTCCCCGGCAACCTCGCGCCGCTCAGCCTCGAGTGGAACACCAACGAGCAGCAGTACGAGGTCACGGGAGGAACAACTGGAACGAATGATTTCCTGTTCGGCAACTACTTCACCACGGAGGACGCCGGCCTTCCCCGTTCCAACAACACGCTCTATTACCAGTTGAGCGCCGACCGCAACCAGCAGATGGGCTACACCCACATCGTTCCTCCGGGATCCTCGATTAACGTGCACATCATCTACAAGATGGCGGACTACATCGACTCCTTCGACCTCAAGGAGCGGATGGACGCCGGCGAGACGTTGACTCCGGAGGAGATCCGGAAGGCGCGCACCGTGGTCGACGTGGACCGCGAAATCTCCATCCCGTTCTATGAGTCGGACGGCACCACCGAGGTTTCACTCAAAGCCGGGGATGCCTATACCATCAACCTTGTCTTCAACGTCTATACGATCGAGATGGTCGGACAGAAGCGTGACTGGGAGGATGGCGGATACTTCTACATCCCGATCCAGCCGACATTGGTTCCTTAAGACAATTCCATTATGAAGAAGATACTTATCCTTATGCTTGCCGCCGCCTGCGCATCCCTCCTGTTCGTTGGATGCGAGCGGACGTTCGGCCCCGGTGAGACGGAGCAGACCCAGATTGTCTTCGCTCCCGGCGTATACGGCATGTTCTCCCCGTTGGCGGGCACCAAGGCCGTCGATCTGGCCAATACCGGGAACACGAGTTCCCCCGATTACTACTACAATGGTTTCCTCGGGGTACCGGCCATGACCTCGCTTCCCATCGGAGCGACGGTGTGGCTGACCTACCGCAAGGGCACGCCCGTATCCGGGGCTTCGGACATGACGGATCCCGACAATTTTACCTGGGAAGAGCCCGACCTGCAGGCCTACATCGTGCGGGACGCTTCGGGCTACAACGCCCTCTATCCTTGCAAGACCCAGGAGATCGTGGTAGGCGGAGTCACATACGTCGAACTTGAACTGGATGCGGACGGCAACGTGACCTATTCTTCGCCGCTCTACCTCCAGGACGGCTACTATCAGTTCCGCGCCGTCTGCCCGGCCAACCGCATCCGCAAGAATGATCTCGCGATGCAGGTCAACAACGGCATGCAAGTCTACGCCAACGATGAGCGCTATGAGCAGACCCGCAGCAAAATCGTCCAGGTCCATGCCAACGGCTCCGGCGTTCAGAACATCATCCTGAACCCGATGATCAACGAGATGGCCCGCATCAAGGTGACCATTCACCCCGGCGAGAATGTCTCCACGATGGAGATGATGTCGCAGGGCGTCGAAATCAGCGGACTGCAGAATCCTGAAATGGAAGAAGGTGCACTGGCCTTCAACTGGAGCTCGATGAACCTGGCCGACACCCTGAAGATCCAGCGCGGCAGCAAGTACTCCCGCGCCTCGATCCACGAGTTCACCAAGGATGCCTCGGATGCGTTTGTCGGGGAACTCTGCATCCTGCCGACCGACGCCTCCAGCACCGTCACCGTCCTGCTGGTCAACATGGCAGTCAACGGCGTCCCGACCCAGTACCTCCTGCTGCTCAACCAGATGAAGTACTTCCACGGCCACTCCTACAACCTCGACCTCGAGATCGGGCTGGAAGGCAAGATCCGCGTAATGAACTGGGCCAACCAGTCCTGGACGGGAGAAGTCACACTTAATTAGCACGCCCGGATTATGAAGAATATCATCAGATTTACCATCCTGGCCGCAGCCGCCGCCCTCGTGCTCGGCGCCTGCCAGAAACAAGAGATTACCGATCCGCTCGCCGGCCACAAACTGGTCCCCGTCCAGATTACCCTCGGCATCGATGATGTCCAGCAGGCCGGGACCAAGGCCGCCGTCGCGCTCCTGCCGGAGGTCGAGAACTGGATCTTCGACTATTATTACTGCCAGTTCAACAGCGCCGGCATCTCCATCGCCACCGGTCACCGCCGGGCGACCGTGACGAGCGGCGACATGGAGGTTTCGGACCAGGTCTGGCTCTATGATCTCGCGGACTGCACTGTCACCTACGTGGCCAACATCAAGCCCGCCGGTGCCGCCTACGGCGACGATCCGGGTTGGGAGCAGGGCACCATCCTCAAGATTGCCGACAACCTCGAGACCTACAAGACCATGAAGTTCGACATGAGCGCGCGCCTGGCCGCGACGGAGATCGATGCCTCGCTGGCCGCTGCCCTCAAGCACATGCCGATGTGCGGCTACTGGCAGGGAACCATCACCGAGGCCATCAACACCGAGGCCGATCCTTTCCACATGATAGTCACGCTCGGGCGCATGGTCTCCAAGATGTTCGTCAACCTGACCAACAAGACCGGCCAGACCATCACCGGAGTCACCCTGCAGGATGCGGCCCAGAAGGCCTATATCTTCCCGCAGGTGGAGAACCCGGCCCTTGCCGACGAGGACTATGCCGACATCTCCAACACCGTCAGCATCGCCAACAATGACACCGCCATGCTCGTCTTCTATTCCGCTCCCAATTTTTGTACAGACGGCGGCAAGCACACCAAGCTCGCCTTCACGACCTCGGGCGGCAAGACCGGCAGCATCGAGCTGGGCTCGGACGTTGCCAGGGGAGACTACAACCTGTATATGAACACCATCTACACCCTCTCCGTCACAGTCAAATAAAATATGGAAACGATGAAAACCAAATATATCATCTTTGCGGCGGCCGCCGTCTTGTCCGTCGGCTGCAACAAGAGCAACATCGACCAGCCCCTGTCTGGGGACGCGATCCGCTTTGGCGCTTCCTACCGGACGGAGGTCTTCACCAAGGCCGGCTCCCAGGTCGGCACCTCCAACTATGACGAGGGGACTTCCTACCTGCTCTTCGCGGTCGGCAGCCAGGCTGCCGCCGCAGACTACAACTGGGTGAGCGAAAACGGCTTCCAGAATGCCCCGCAGACCGGCACGGAGTCCGACCTCCACGCCATCTCTTACGAGCCCGTGGCCAACTTCCGGCCCGGCAACTTGCTGGACTTCTACGCCCTCACCTACGGCAACACGACGACTCCGGCCCTCGATGCCGACCTCGCCGACGGTGTGACGCCCACCATCACGATCGCGGAGGCCTCCGACCGCCTGCCTGACCTGATGCACAGCAACGAGGTCAAGGACCGCACGGCCGCTCACGGCCAGATCCTCCTCCCGTTCGACCACGCCACCGCTGCGCTCAATTTCCTGGTATCCAAGCAGGATGAGACGGAGGATCCCGAGGCCAACCATCAGCTCAACAACGTCAAACTCACCGGCATCACCATCCAGAACGTGGCCGAGAGCGCCACGATGGACCTCGTCTCCGGCCAGTGGACCTGGGCGGCGGCGAATGTGGGTTCCCGCGTCGCCTTCCCCACCGCATCCGCTACGACCTTCGACATTCCGGTCAATGCGGAGCCTGTGGGAGACACTGACATCCTGATCTTCCCGAACGACGACGGCAACGACAACAACAACGCCTTCGATCCGGCCAGCCTTTATAAATATCAGGACCCGGCCAATGACGGGAGCACCAACAAGGGTGAGCAGATTATCGTGTCCGTGGGCCTGTCGGGCATCGAGGACTGGGATGTGGCAGCCGGCGCGCACGTGCCCTTCAACGGCACACTCGTGGACGGTACCGTCGTAACCGACGGCGCCTGCACGATCCACTATCCGATGCGTCTTTACAACGACACCGACGGCTCCGATGCAGGTCCGCTGCATTTCCTGCGCAACAAGCGCTATACCCTGTCCATCGTCGTGATGCGCAACAACGTCCGCATCGTGGCCGTGTCGCCGCAGGTGTATGACTGGGTGAACGTGGACATCTTCCCCTCCACGAATGAGGTGCCCCTCGGCCAGCCCATCACCATCGGTACCACTGTGTGGATGGACCGCAACCTGGGCGCCTCCTCTGCCGACTGCGAGAATGAGTGGCTGGACACCGTGGGTTATTACTGGGAGTTCGGCCGCAACATTCCTTTCATGGTCGACTGGGAGATATTCAGGAATAATCAATATAATGTCCCTGCTCAATATAAGGATAAAAATGGCACCCTCCAAAGTAATTCGACGCGCGCTCTTGTTTGCGACCCCAGCGGGAAGATCGTCAGTCCCACACAGGTCGGCGGCAAATGGGTCTTCCAGGATAACTTCATGTATACCTTCGACCAATATGGCCGGAAATACAGTGAAGTCATTCATAAGACCCTGAAAGACATCAAGGGGAACGGCACCGGACCTGACGGTGACTATGCTGCCATCAATCCCGGCGACAATGGAACATATGCGTTCTTGCATTATATTCCCAGCAATTCATCTGTTTCCTATTGGTATTATGCTGGCCAGCATGACTTTACGACCAACTATTGGAAAACGGTCAGCAATCAGCCGGTGCCCAAGGGCTGGCGGCTCCCGACGGCCAAAGATGTGTACACTATCATGCCGGAGGACACCTTTAACTGGACGGTAACGTCTAATCGTTTTATGAGCAAAGGAGTTGCGAACGGCCCCACGCACACGAGCGAATCGGGTGATGCTTCGTGCCGGGAGTACGCTGATTCGTATTATTATCAGTTTTTCTACGGCAATGTGGCGGTAAACCCCAATGCCAGCGCCTCCGCGAACCTTAGTACTCCGACCCGCCTGCCTGTTAACGAGACCCGGGTGTACGGTATCAAGTACCAGGGTACTTCCAAAGCCTATCGCTATATGATCGAGATGCGCAAAGGCAAGAAGGACGGTGCTTTTGACAAGACCTACTATGCCCGCTTCTCCTTCTATCCTGCCACGAAGGACGATAAATTCACGCAGAGCGGGACCGCTTCAAGCGTAACACAATGGAACCTCCATAAGTTCGACTGGGATCATCCTTCTTCCGTCATTGATTTCCCGATGTCCGGGCAGATGTATAGCTACATTGCCGACAATGCCCACTGGACACTGAATCTGTTCGGCATCCAGCTGAAGATCCGTCTGGATATCCCGCATAGCAATCAGACGTACTGTATGAAGCTGAGTAACGACGGTACCGGTGTGCACGGAACCTTCATGGCGACCACCGTCCCGACCCGCCTCGTGCGCGATGTCAACGTGAATGATTAACGCACTGTACGAACACTTTTGACAGGACCCCGGCAATCCAATGAGATTGCCGGGGTCTTGTTTCATAGAAGAGCGGTTGGCCGCTCCGGGGAGGGAGGGTTATTTCTTCGGACTCCAGGCTTTGAGGCCGGCTATGACCGCTGCGGTGAAACCGGCTTCTTCCATGGCGTTGAGACCCTTGATGGTGATGCCGCCGGGGGTGGTCACGCGGTCGATCTCCGCTTCGGGGTGGGTGCCGCGCGCTTCGAGCAGCACGGCGGCGCCTTTGACGGTCTGGAGGGCCGCCTCGATGGCCTCGCGCGGATAGAGTCCGAGCTCCACGCCCCCTTCCGCCGCGGCGCGCACATAGCGCAACGCGAAGGCGGTGCCGCAGGAAGCCAGCATCATTCCGGCGTTCAGCCGCTTCTCGTCCACGACTGCGCTGCGCCCGGTGGCATCGAAGAGCATCCGCACGGTGCGGAGCGTCTCGGGCGTGCCGGAGAGTTCGTGGATGAAAGTCATGCTCTCGCGGTATTCGATGGCGAGATTGGGAATCACGGTGTAGGCGCCGCTCAGGCCGCTGCCGGCGAGCCAGCCGCGCATCTCGTCCGCCGGGATGCCGGCGACCAGCGAGATGAGGATTTTGCCCGAGAGGGCGGGCCGGAGCTGCTGGAGTACTCCCTGCGCGAGCCAGGGCTTGACCCCGAGGATTACGATTTCCGCCTCGCGGGCGGCGGCGAGGTTGTCCAGGGAAGTCTGCAGGCCGCGGGCGGAGAATTTCTCCAGGGTGGAGGCATGGCGGGCTGTGCAGCAGATCCGGGCGTCCGGGAAGGCGGCCGCGAGGCCCAGGGCGGTGGCGCCGCCCATATTGCCGGCGCCGATGACAGCTATCTTCATATCAATCTGTTTGTTTTCTGCAAAGGTAGGCAAAAAGCGCATCCGGGTCAACCCCTTCGCGGACCCGCGTGCCGTCGACCTCGAACAGGGCCAGGGCTTCGATGCAGAGATTGTCCACGTAGTCGTTCCAGGGGTCGCCGCTATGGCTGCGGACCCATTCCAGGGTGACGCGCAGCCGCCGCTCCTTGACCGTCTGGCGGTAGAGTTGGACGAGGTCCCAGTCCTTGCGGCTGCGCACGGCTCCGGTGAGTTGGGCGATGCCGTTCTCACTGTCGCTCCGGACGAGCACGCTACTGCCCTCGGGGGTGTGCAGCAGGGCGTGGATGATGGCGGCTATCTCCTGGCGGTTGCTGGTGGAGTAGCGGCTGACTTCGCTCCATTTGTAGCAGACTCCCATCTGCTCGCCATCCAGCACGATGCAGGCGGAGGCGCCGAAGTTCCTGCGCAATAGGTAGCTGCCGTCGGTGTAGGCGAGGTAGTCGTAGCGGGGCTTGCCGCTTTCTCGGAAGTCCCAGTACTTCATAGGCTGCGGCCTGAGACGATATCGCGGTGGCGCAGGGCGTCGAGGCTGAAGCGCAGGGAGAATTGCTGCTGGCAGCCCAGGTAGCCGTAGGGCCCGAAGTGAGCCCGGATGGCGAGCCGCAGGCTCAGGTAGCGGGTCAGGTTCGGGATCCAGGCCAGTTCGATGCGGTCGTAGAAGTTGCTATAGCAGGGCGAACTGAAATAGAGGTCCGTGCCATAGGGTACGTGATCCGGGCCGGACGCGCCGCGCAGGGGCAGCATACGGTCGCCCGAGAAAGTCTCGTTCTGCAGGACGAGGCCCCAGCGGCGGGCGGTGAGGATCAGATCCCCGCCCATGGGGTTGTAGCGGGTGGTGGTGCTGCGATCCCGTTGGTAGCCGGCCAGGAAACTGGCCCGGATCGAGAGTTCCTCCCATTGCGTCTGGCGGGAGAAATCCATCTTGACCCAGGGTTCCAGGAGGTGATTGTCCACCACGTTGGGCGCCAGCTCGGAGCAGGCGAAATGGTAGAAACTGCCCGTCCAGCCGAGCGCGAGCCAGGAGGTGGCGTCCCAGCGGCCGAAGCTGATCACTTGGAAGCGTTCCCGGCGGGCGTAGCCGTACTGGCCCATCCAGTCGCATCCCAGCTCGGTGAAGAACTTCTGTGCGCGCCATTTGAGCAGCACGCCTTCGAGGTTGCGGTCGGTGTCGCGGTACATACCGGAGAAGAAGGCCTCAGTGTATTCGCCTTCGAGGAAGCGTCGCGGGAAGATGCCGGCAACGCCTTCGAAGATGCCCTGGCCGGTCCGGACGTGGGCGTCGTACCAGGCGAGCGGCTCCCGGGCGAGACCGTTCCAGGTCTGCGAACCCATATCGTGGGCGAGTTCTACGCCCACGCTGATGCGGTGATGTATCCGGGGGGTCTGTTGGACGCTGAAGCCGACGGTCGGGGCGAAGACCAGGGTGTTGAAGGTCCCGGAGGGGATCAAGGCGTCGTCCGAGGCGCTGAATTCCCGGTTGTCGAAGATGTAGCGCAGGTCCGCGTCATATTCCCAGGCGAAACGGTTGCGGCCGCTCAGATCCTCCAATGTAAAAATCTGGGCACGCCCCCGCGAATTTTGCGCGCCGAGCGGCAGCGCAACGAGGCAGAGGAGCCAAAGAAGGTGTATTTTCTTCATCTAGAAGCGGTTGAGGGGGACGCCGGCGGTCATCTGGTGGACCCGGCGGCGGACGTCGTCCAGCACGGCGTTGTGGGCGGCGAGGGAAGCGAGCTGCTCGGGCGTGGGTACATCATCCTTCTTGAGGGAGAGGGCGTCGATATGGGCGGCGCAGGAAGTGAGCACTTCGTCGATCAGACCCACGATGTCCACCATATCCTTCTGCACGAAGCCGCGGGAGGTCACGGCCGGGGTGCCGATGCGGAAGCCCGAAGTCTGGAAGGGGCTGCGGGTGTCGAAGGGGACCATATTCTTGTTGAGGGTAATGGCGGCTTTCTCGAGTTGCTGCTCGGCGATGCGGCCCGTCACGGCGTCGAACTTGCCGCGCAGGTCGATGAGCATCAGGTGGTTGTCCGTGCCGCCGCTGACCACCTTGTAGCCGCGGCGCAGGAATTCGGCGCACATGGCCTGGGCGTTGTCGACGACTTGCTGCTGGTAGCGCACGAACTCCGGCTGCTGGGCCTCGAAGAAGGAGACGGCCTTGGCGGCGATCACGTGCTCGAGCGGTCCTCCCTGCACGCCGGGGAAGACGTAGGAATCGAGGACCTGGCTCATCTTCTTGACGACGCCCTTCGGTGTGGTGCGGCCCTGCGGGTCGTCGAAGTCCTTGCCGATGAGGATGATGCCGCCGCGCGGCCCGCGCAGGGTCTTGTGCGTGGTGGAGGTCACGATGTGGGCGTATTTGACAGGATTCTCCAGCAGGCCGGCGGCAATCAGGCCGGCGGTGTGGGCCATATCGATCCAGAGGATGGCGCCGACCCGGTCGGCGATGGCGCGCATCCGGGCGTAGTCCCACTCGCGGGAATAGGCCGAGGCGCCGCCGATGATCATTTTGGGCTTGTGCTTGAGGGCCAGCTTCTCCATGGCGTCATAGTCCACGCGCCCGGTCTCGGGATTGAGCCCGTAGGCGACAGCATTGTACAGCAAGCCGGAGGCGTTGACGGGGGAGCCGTGGGTGAGGTGACCGCCCTGGCTGAGGTCCAAGCCCATGAAGGTGTCGCCGGGATGCAGGACCGCCATCGTGACGGCCATGTTGGCCTGGGCACCGGAGTGCGGCTGGACATTGGCCCATTCGGCGCCGTAGATGGCCTTGATGCGGTCGATGGCCAGCTGCTCGATCTGGTCCACCACCTCGCAACCGCCATAGTAGCGCTTGCCGGGATAACCCTCTGCGTATTTGTTGGTGCAGATGGAGCCCATGGCCTGGAGCACCTCGTCGGTGACGTAATTTTCGGATGCGATGAGCTCGAGGCCGGATTTCTGGCGCTCATACTCTTTCTTGATCAGATCGGAGATTTGGATGTCCTGTTTCATTGTGTCAAAAATGTACAAACACAAATATAATACTTTTTCCGTACCTTTGTGAACAATGAGCGACAGGAAATTGCTAAATATCGAATTGGGACGCATTTCTGCGGACCACTATCGCAGCCTGCCCCCCTCGGGGCTGGTGCTGATTCTGGACAACATCCGCAGCGCCCACAACGTGGGCAGCGCCTTCCGGACGGGGGATGCCTTCCGGGCAGACCGGGTCTATCTCTGCGGCATCTGCGCCACCCCGCCTTCCGCTGAAATCCATAAGGTAGCCCTGGGTGCCGAAAACAGTGTGCCCTGGGAGCACGTGGACGATACCCTCGCCCTGGTGAAGCGCCTGCAGGCGGAGGGCTGGACCGTGGTCTGCGCCGAGCAGACCGAGCACGCCGTGCCGCTCCAGGCGTTCCGCCGCGAGGCGGGGCTCCGCTATGCCGTGGTCTTCGGAAACGAAGTCGACGGCGTCCGACAAGATGTCGTGGACGCCGCCGACCTGTGTGTGGAGATCCCCCAGTACGGGACGAAACATTCGCTCAACGTGAGCGTGTCCGTGGGGATCGTGCTCTGGCAGATGTTATCTCGGCCGGGCTCCGAAGGCGGAGGGCTCGATGTCCTTGAGGGCGGGGATGTTGTCCGGCAGTAACTCCTGCATGATGATGGCCTCGAGGTTCCACTGAGCCACGTCGTTTGTACTCACCCGGGGGTCTTCGACCGTCGGGTTGATGGCATCCGTTCCGCCGATCCAGTTGAGGCTCACGCGGTCGAGCACCTTGCCGTCAGGGCCCACGGTACCGCTCAGGAAGCGCTTCCAGGCCAAGTCGGCGCGGTACTGGTCGCCATTGCGGCTGGCGGCGAAGGCCAGCAGGCGCGGGATGTTCCAGTGGCCCCACCAGTTCTTGTAGGGGGCATTCTCCGGGAGGTTGCGGATCGCGTCGTCGCGCGGCACCTCATACCAGTTGGCATACTCCATATAGGTCTTGATGAAGTCCTTGTTGCCGATCTCGTCGAGGGCCTCGATGAAGATCTCGACACTGCTCTGCAGGTTGGCTAGATGGTTGGAGTTGGTGATCCAGTCGGGGTCGCCCTCGTAGGTGAGCACGCCCGTCGCAGGGTCGTAGCCATAGGGACCCTTGCCGGTGAACAGGCCGTTGGGCAGGTGCGTCAGCGAGTTCATGCCGGCGTTGATCATGTCGAGCCAGTGCTTGTCGCCGGTGCGCTCCCATTCCGTGAACCAGTTGCCCACGAGCGAGGTCCAGTCCGGTCCCCAGCGCAGGCGCGTAGGTTGGGCGGTCGGGAAGTCGGCGCGCGTCTGGGCACGCACGAGCGGGTCGAAATTGAGGAAAGCCTCGTTGGCGGCGAGCGACTCGTGCATCAGGTCGCCCAGGCGGTCGTCGGTGGTCAGGTAGTAATAGTAGCGCTTCCACCAGGCCTGGCCCACGCGGGCTTCCTTGGCCCCGCAGCCCCAGTGCATGACGTTGTGGCGGGTGCCGAGGCCCTTCATCGGGCCGATGTGGTAAGCGTCCACCTCGGAGGTGTGGCGGGTCATCGCCGTGGCCACGCGCCAGAAGTCCGGACGGCCCGAGCGGATGAAGGCAAACCACAGCCAGAGGTCGGTCTCCAGTTCGGTGTTGTCCCAGGCGTAGCCGCCGACATCGTAGTTCCAGACGTGGCGGTTGGCATCGAGCGAGTGCATCACGTCGCCGTAATTCCAGAAGCCGTACCAGCGCTGGGATTCGATGTTGATCTCGTAATACTTAAGGTAGGTATCGATCTGCTTCTCCAGATACTGCTGGGTGTCGTTGGGATTCTTGGCAGGCAGGGACCAGATGCCGAAGGCCTTGGCATCGTAGAGGGCCTGCGGGGTGGGGAGCAGCTGGACGATGTCCTGTCCGAGGTTCGCCTGGCAGGAGACTTCCTCGCGGGTGGGCATCTCGCTGAAGGGGAATAGCGTCAGCTCGCTGGTGTGGGCGACGCCGTAGGCGGTGTCATAGCCCTCGACCCAATCCTCGTAGGAGGAACCGAGACCGTGGCCCTCGATGTCGTAGTGGCGCATATCCATGGTCTCGCCGTTGGGACTCCACAGCCAGACGGTGATTTTGCCGGTCTTGCCGCGCATGCCGGTGGCGTCCAGTTCGGCCGGGAAGGATTGCCAGAAGTTCTTGACCGAGACACCCAGGCCGCCGGATACGTCTCCTGCCATCACATAGCCGCGGGCGCGGTGGCCGCCGGCCGTGCCGAACCAGGCGCTGTGCGCGCCGGTGCGTTTCTGGATGGTGAAGCCGTCGGAACTGGACTGGACGAGTTTGTAGTCGTCGAACTTGGCCAGCTCGTCCAGGCGAGCCTTTGAACCGGCGTTGACTTCATCGTAGCTGGGAATGCGTCCGTTGTTGAACTGGATCGGTCCGTAGCTGACGAAACGGGGCATGCCGCCCGGCTGACCGCCCGGTTGTCCACCCTGGGGCCGCTGTCCTCCGGGCTGTCCGCCCGGTTGTCCGCCAGGCTGGCCGCCTGGCATGCCGGGCCGCTGGCCGGCGGGCATGGCCAGCTGCAGGTTGCCACCGCGTCCGAGCAGCTCCACTGCCTCGTCGAAGAGGCCGTCCTCGTCGCCCGCGAAGGCGACGTGGCGGTTCTGGAGATCTTCGCGGAAAGGCAGGTCGAACTCGACGCCCAGGCCCTTGATGTAGTCGTCGCGCTGTTCGCCGTCATAGACGAAAGAGTGGACCATCTTGATGGGGGCTGAGTCCTTGAAGACATAGAATCGGACGGTGAACGGGAGCCACTCGCGGCTGCCTTTCACGGCCTTGTGCATGCCTGTGATCTTGACCACCGCAGCGACGGGGCCGCTGCGCTCCACTTCGCCCGAGAGGACATTGGTCTCGAAGTCGTGGTAGGTGATGACGCCGTCTGCCATGCGGGAGCGGTCCTCGGTCTGCGCGACCAGCCGGCCGCTGGACACGACCTCGTGTCCGTCCATGGAGATGTAGTTGATGAGCTCGTCGCCGCTCTTGGCGAAGGAGATTTCGAAGACGCCATTGTCGATGACGATTTTGTCGTCATCATCGCAGGTCACGATCGTGGGACCGGCCGCGGGTTTGGCCTTGGCGAGGGCCCGCAGGGTCTTCTTGTCGGCCTTGACGGCGTTCAGTTTCAGGTTTCCGGCCTGGTCGGGGCCGAGGGTGGCGTAGAAGCCCATCCATTTGACGCTGCCGTCCGACCAGCGGGAGAGCACCCAGTGCTGCTGGGGAATGACGGTGCCGTTCGCGTCGGTCAGGGTGAACGTCCCCTGCTCGTTCATCGTCCCCTTGGCGAAGGGGACGCCCCAGCTCTGGCCAAGATTGTAGGCGGGGGTCTTGTCGATCCAGTGCAGGTCCACGGATTCGGCGTGCAGGGCGGTGGATGCCGCCAGCGTTGCGAATAAGAGGAGAATTCTCTTCATATGGGTAATGGTTTATGGTATGATGCGGGTTGAAAGGTCGAAACTCAGGTGTGCGGGGGCGTTGTAGCCGACATTCTGGGACACGAGGCCCAGGCGGTACATCCGGTCGTCCAGCAGGGTGGTGGTCCGCCCGTCTGCCGGGATGGGCGTGTGGTAGATGTGCAGGGATGTGCCGTCTTCACTGATCCAGACGACCTCCTCGCGCCAGTCGCCGAGCAGGTCGCCGACCAGGCAGGGGATGCCGCGCGGGCTCTCATTGGCCCGGACGCCCTCGGCCTCCAGCAGGGGCCGGGTCGTCTGCTGCTCCCAGTTCCATTTGCAGATGGTGGTGCCGTCGATGAGTTCGGCCTGGGGGTCGGCGTCCCAAAAGATGGTAAAATGGCAGGGGGCGGGCGCGTTGTCGCCGAGTTTCTGTCCGTCGGCGGCGTAGAGCCCGCGCAACGGCCCGTCATAGGCGGGCGTGGCGGTGCGGGCAGGAGCCCCCCGGCCGGCAGGATTGCCGCCGGGACCCATTCCCGGGGGCATTCCGCCCGGAGCTGCGCCCGGAGGGGGGCCGCCGGCGCGTCCGGGACCCTGGCGGACGGGCTGGGGGACGACGCCGACCCAAATCTCCGCGCCGGGATGGCGCGGGTCGATGTCGGCGGCCAGGGCGCGCTCGGCCGTTTCTCCGGGGCCGAAGCTCCAAAGGACTTCGCCCGTAGCGCCATCGAACACGGCCAGGGCAGGCGTGCCGAGGAATGCGCCGATCTCTCCGGAGGTGTCGTGCAGGCCGAAGACCTGCAGGCCTTTCCGGCCGGGCAGCAGCGTTCCGGCGTGCAGGACAGGACCGCCGCGCAGGCGGGTCGTGTAGAGGCCCTTGCCGTCGTTGTCCACGGTCATCGCGCCCACGCAGATCTCGTCGCAGCCGTCGCCGTCGAAGTCGGCCACGGCTACCTGCGGGCTGCCGTTGCCGGAGTAGCCGCCCCAGGGCTTCTCGCTGCTGTCGAAGGTCCAGCGGGACTGCAGTTTGCCGTCCCGGAAGTCCCAGGCCGCCACGACGGTGCGTCCGTCGGCGCCGCGTACGAAGAAGACCGAGGGCTGCCGGCCGTCGAGGTAGGCGACGCCCGCGGTGTAGTGCTCGGGCCGGATATCCACGCTGTCATTTCCGCCGATGCCGCCCCAGCCGCTCAGCGGGTAGCGGATGGGAATGTATTTCTGCGAATCGAGGGCCTGCCCGGTGCGGCCGTCGAAGACGGTGAGGTATTCCGGGCCGTTGACGATGCGGCCGAAAGTGGCGGAGGCTTCGTCCATTGAGCGCCAGT
>JAEEVG010000110.1 GCA_016290835.1 Bacteroidales bacterium
TGAAGATTGTCTTCGAGGGCGTGATGACGGACGCCGAGGTCAAGGTCAACGGCGTCAGCGCCGGCGCCGTGCACCAGGGAGGCTTCTACCGCTTCTCCTATGATATCAGCAAACTGCTCAAATACGGGCGGGAAAACAAACTCGAGGTGACGGTGCACAAGCAGTCTGCCGACGCGTCGGTCAACGCCGCGGAACGCCGGGCCGACTGGTGGCTGTTCGGCGGCATATACCGTCCCGTATACCTGGAGGCCCGTCCGCAGCGCCGTATCGAGCGTGTAGCCGTCGACGCCCGCGCCGACGGCGGCCTGCGCACCGATCTCGTATTTGCCGGCCTGTCGGGCTCCGAGCAGCTCGAACTGAGCGTAGCGGAGATTCCTTCCGGGAGAGAACTCGGCACGCGGGTGTTCCAGCTGGAAGGCCGGGAGGTCCAATCCCTCAGTTCCAACTGGCCGGGCCTGAAGACCTGGGATCCGGAGCATCCGAACCGTTACAGACTGAGCCTGCGGCTGCTCACCAAAGACGGCAAGGTCCTCCACCAGACCGAGGAGCGTATCGGATTCCGTACCATCGAATTCCGCCCGCAGGACGGCATCTACCTCAACGGGGTCAAACTCCTGGTCAAGGGCACCAACCGCCACTGCTTCGACTCCCGCACGGGCCGCACCCTCAGCCAGGCGACGAGCCTGCAGGACGCCCGCCTGATCAAGGCGATGAATATGAACGCCGTGCGCTCGCACTACCCGCCGGATGTCCACTTCCTGGAGGCGTGCGACTCGCTGGGTCTGCTGTATCTCGACGAACTGGCCGGCTGGCAGAATTCCTACAGCGACGCCCTGGCGGCCCGGCTGCTGCCGGAGATGATCGCCCGGGATGTCAACCACCCTTGCATCTTCCTGTGGAGCAACGGCAACGAGGGAGGATGGAACACTTCCATCGACAAGGAGTTCGCGCGCTACGACCCCCAGAAGCGCCACGTAATCCACCCCTGGGCTGATTTCGACGGACTTGACACCCGCCACTACCCTACCGCCGCCGACAACAGCTACCGTCAGGAGCGGGGGCAGAAGGTCTTCATGATGACGGAGTTCCTGCACGGCCTCTACGACCGCGGGCAGGGCGCCGGCCTGGACGGCCTGTGGGAAAAATTCAAGCGCAGTCCCCTCTTTGCAGGCGGCTTCCTCTGGGCCTATGTGGACGAAGCGCTGCTGCGCACAGATACCGGCAAACCGGACACCTACGGGCCGAACGCGCCGGACGGTATCGTGAGCGCCGACCGGCAGCCGGAGGGCAGTTTCTATACGGTCCGGGAAGTATGGTCGCCCATCCAGATCAAACCCTTCGTCGCGAATAGCGACTTCACGGGTAAATTCCTCGTAGAGAACGGTTTCCAGTTCTCCTTGCTGAATGAGAGCCGGATGCGGTGGCGGGTCTTGCGCCTGCCCCAGCCGGGTGAGGGCGAGGCGCCTTCCGTCCTCGAAACCGGGCCCGTGCGGCTGCCTGCCATCGGTCCGGGAGAGACGGGCCTGGCGCACTTCGAAATCTCGGCCAACTACTATCACGGCGACGTCCTCGAACTCGAGGCCTACAGCGCCGCGGGAGACACCCTCTGCACCTGGACCTTCCCGATCAAAAATGCCGCGGAATACCACGCCGCCCATTCGTCCGCACGAGTCCACGCAGCCCCGGCCTCCGTGTCCACCGCACCGGATGGCTCCTATGTGCTCTCCGCAGCCGGAGCGACCGCCCGGATCGATCCCAAGGACGGGACGCTGGCCGAACTGCGCCGGGACGGCAGGACGCTCCCCCTGCGGAATGGTCCCGTGGCCGTGGGGATGCAGATGCAATTGCGAGACGCACACCTGCGTATGCAGGGAGACACGGCCGTGCTCGCCCTGAAGTTCGACGGTGCCGCTGACTCGCTCCTCTGGAGAATGACGCCGGACGGCCGCCTGGGCTTGGATGCGCTGATACTCAACTACCGGACGGACAATCAGTTCCGCGGCAGCTACGTGGACCGCGAGGTCTATAATCTCGGCTTCTCGTTCGACTTCCCGGAGGAGCAGCTGAGCGGCATCCGCTACCTGGGCCGCGGGCCCTACCGCGTTTGGAAGAACCGCCTCAAGGGCCCCCGTTTCAACATCTGGGAGAAAGCGAAGAACAACACGGTGACCGGCGAGTACTACGAGCCATTGGTCTATCCGGAATTCAAGGGCTACCACGCCGACCTCTATTGGGCCACGCTCCTCTCGGAGGACGCCGGCCCCGTGACCGTCCACTCCGAGACGGACGGACTCTTCCTGCGCGTGCTCACGCCCGAAGAGCCGCGGGACAAGGAGGGACGGGGCAACT
>JAEEVG010000067.1 GCA_016290835.1 Bacteroidales bacterium
GCCGTCGACAAGATACAGGAGCGTCTTGCCGCCCAGGTCCTTGTGGCCGATGAAATCCACCTGGCTGCTATACTTGGCGTGGCCCCAGCGTTTGTCCTGGTTTACGCCGTTGTGGGAGTTGTGGTGCCAGTCTTTGTCCAGCGAGGTGGCGCCGTACCAGTTCTTGCCGGTCAGGGTCACACCCGGGCCGACATGGATCTTGAGCAGGGCGCTGTTGATCACGTAATCGGCCTCGGCGATGCACTTCGCCAGTCCATACTGCTTCTCGCCGTGGCCGGGGGTGAAGGGGATGGCATTCTCCACGAATTCGCATTTCTCCCGGCCCTCCTCGCCCACATTGTCCACATAGTGCACACGCGGGAAGGCCGCCTTGCAGCGCTGGTAGAGCGCGTCCGTGAGATAACGGCTCGGCTCACAGACCGTGATGTCCTCCTGACGGACACCCGCTTTCTTCACGAGGCTCTCCAACAGGGCGTACGTCACATAAGGAGAACTGTTCAGTTCCTCGTTGTCCGCATAGGCGAAGGTATTGTTCATGTTGAGTTTGATCGCGATCTTCTCGCCCTTGCGGTAGGCGTGACTACCCCGGTCGTGAGCCTTATTAAAAGAGACGAAGAGCTCTTTCCAGGCGCGGCGGACGCTCCAGCGGCCGGTGAGGCTGCGCAGGCCGGCCCAGACCATCCGGCGGGCTTTGCGCTGGTCGTTCCAGCGCTCCTCCCACCACAGGCCGGTCTGCCCATCCCAGGTGGCAACACCGGGCGCGTGGATCCAGGCCACACGCCCCGGGTGCAGGCCCTTGCCGACTCCCATCGGGTTATTGGGAAGGTCGTTGTGCAGGCGGGGCGTACCATCGGCGTGGCGCGGCCGCAGGACGTCCACGCCGCGCGCCGCATCCGGTTCGCTGACGATATCGAGGTAGGTGCAGGGACCGAGATCGGGATTCTTCCACTGCGAGACCTGCCAGACGATCTGCTTGTCGGGGGTGATCTCAAAGAACTGCACACTGCCCGCCCAGGTCTTCTCCGGCTGGCCCGCCACCCAGTTGCAGATCAGCGTGTTGCCGTTCTGCAGCCGCGTGGCGGTCTGGAGGTTCCAGATCGGGAAGGGCAGGTCCGCCTGCGTGACCTCCCACACGGTCTGGCCGTTTTCATCCAATTCCCGTACATAATGCTTGCTGTCGCCGCCGATCAGGTAGTGGCCGTCGGGGAGTTTGTCCACGTGCCAGGCAAAATGGCCAGGGAAGCGTTTCAGGACCTCCCCTGCCGGCGAGATCTCGATGACCTCGCTCTCGTGCATCAGCCCGGTCACGAAGTTGCCTTCCGGAGTGCGCCGCACGTGGCGGAACTGTCCGTGCGTGCTCTTGCTCTCGGTCGGAACGACGATCTCGCTGACCATCTTGTCCAACTTGGTGTTCCATACCACGATCTTGCCGGGAAAGCCATTGAGGGCGAAATAGACCAGGTCCGGCCCCATCGGCTGGCAGGAATGCGACTCCGTTCCCTGCGGGCAGACATACTTCCAGAGATGTTCGCCCTTGCGGTCGAGCAGGCCCAGCTGGGACATCGCTGCATACAGGATGTTGCCGTCCGGCAGGATGCGGACATCGTCGAACTCCAGTACGCGGTTCCATTCGTCGCGGAGCGGGAGCACAAACTCGAAATCGACCTTCCCGTCCTTGATGATCCGGAGGACCTGCCGGTCGGGATGGCGGGTATCCCATTCGCCGGCATAGGCGTATTCAGGGTAACGGGACAGCGAGGTGTCCTGGGCGCCGGCCGTCCAGCCGGTCATCATACAGGAGAGGAACAAGAGGAATAAATGCACAGATTTCATAATGCAAAGATAGTTCATCTTGCCATTATAGGATTAACTGTATATTGGTCAAATACGATACGGGTTTTTGTCATTGATGTCTTCTCTTTGACCGGAATGGTGCGGTTTTGCCGGAAAATGACTATTTTAGTATCTAAATCCATCTGCACCTTGAAACGCTCCTTCGTTTTATTACTCGGCCTTTTTTCCCTTGGGACGACATCCCTCTCCCAAGAGATCCGCCTGTCCAACCGTTTCGTCATCGATATGGACCTTGACGCACAGGATCGCGTCTGGATCGCTACGGAGGAGGGCTTGAACTGCTTTGACGGGATTGAGACCACAGCCTATATGAAGCGGCCTGACGGACTCCCTGTCAGTCATATCAACAGCGTCCTGGCAGATAGCACGGAGCCGCTGGTCTGGGTGGCGATGCAGAAGGGCGGTCTGGCGTGTCTGGACCAGCGGACTGACCGATTCACCGTCTACCGGGCGGGCGATGTACCGGATTCGTTGTCTGACAATGACCTGAACCACATCGAGCAGGCACCTGACGGGGCTATCTGGGTCTCTACTTTCTCGAAGGGCCTTTGCAAGTTCAACCGGCAGACCGGCTCGTTCGACCGCTATAATGCAGATACCTTCTCCGGAATGCAGGACCATTCCCTGCACACGTTCACTTTTCGCGGAGACCAACTCATACTGGGCCACTGGGAGGACGGAGTCAGCATCCTGTCCCTGACAGACCACACGCGGATTGATTTGCGATACCATCCGGATGATCCCACTTCCCTGCCCTCGGACGAGATCCGCGCCCTGTTGGTAGATAGCCAGCAACGCATTTGGGTAGGCACCTTGGATGGTCTTGCCCTTTACTCCGATTCGGACGGCAGTTTCACGGTCTTCCACCCTGTGCCCGGCCATACGTCTTCCTCGCCGGAAGGAGCGGTCTATGACCTGGCCGAAGACAGTCGGGGACGTCTGCTGGTCGCTACGGGATCCGGCAGCATCTATGCGCTGGATATCAGCGCTCCCGGCCGGATAAGCGCCGAGAGTCCTTTCGTCTTGCTGACGCAAACCGGCGTAGCCGACCTTCCGGCGGTCCGGACCTTGGTTGTGGACCGTTTCGGCAACTGCTGGGCCGGCACATACGGCCAAGGCCTGGTTTTCCTGTCCGGAAAGCCGGCCGGTGCCGGCAAACAGGCGATTCCAGGCAATTCGAATGAGGATGCGGAAATGCCTGCCTTGCTGCTAGAAAAGGAAGGGAACGGGGTATACGTTCAAGAGCGCGGACAGTTGGTTCCCGTCCCGCTGCCATCCCAAGACATATCCGTCTTCTCTCTGGCGGAGGATGGCGCTGTCTTGTGGGTCGGCACCGACAAGGGACTTTGGCGGATCGACCGGAAGAGCGGACAGATCATCCATCACTATACGCGCCAGGACGATGGCCTGCCGGATGACCTGATACGCGCCCTGCTCCTGGACCGTGCCGGGAATCTGTGGCTCGGCACCTATGGCAGCGGCCTGGCCATCTTTGACAAGGACATGCAGCAACTGGCCGCATACGAGGGAGGCTCCGGGCTCCCCTCCGACCGGGTGAATCATTTCTTGCTTGACCGGGATGGCCGGATCTGGGCGGCGACCGCAGGCGGTGTCGTCCGCTTCGATGAGGGACCCGGTCAGATATCCGCCCTGTTCCAGACCGAATCCGGCCTGCCGGACGACAACATCCGCGCCTTGGCAGAGGATGCCGGCGGCCGCATCTGGATGAGCGGTAATGAAAGCGTATTCTGTCTGTCGCCGGACGGGTCCGTGAGGGCCTATGACAGCCGGGACGGCCTGCCTGATGGGAACTATTATGCCGCTGCGGTGGCGACTTCCCGAAACCGCATCTGGTTCGGCAACACGGACGGCGTCGGCTGGGTCGAGCCAGAGGTCCTCCTATCCTCGAAGGAATTACCTGCGGTCGAATTCCTGACCCCGGAGTCACAGTTGTCCACCGGCTGGAAGGACAATCACCTGCAACTGCGCTTCCGCGTTCCGGATTATTCCTATTCGTCGAATGCCGAGTATTCCTACCGGCTGGTGGATATGGACCAGGATTGGCGACCTTGCGGAAAAGAACTGGAATTCAATCACCTGCCATACGGGAAGCACACACTTCAGGTCCGGGCGCGCCTCCACTCGGAAGCCTGGCCGGAGGAATTCTCGCAAACGACGCTGACAGTACGGCCCCCTGTCTGGCTCACCTGGTGGGCCAAGGTCATCTACGCCCTGCTGACGCTTGCCCTGCTGGGCTTTGCCGTGCAGCGTTGGTTATACAAAACCAAGAAGAAGAACCAGGAACGGCTTCAGCAGGATCTTTTGTTGGCGGAGCGCCAGGCCAACGAAGAGCGGATGGTCTTCTACACCAACATCACCCACGAACTCCGGACCCCGCTGACGCTGATCCTGGGTCCGTTGGAGGACTTATCCGAAGACGAAGATATTCCCGCCAAGGCCCGGAGCCGGATCGGGAAGGCCAGGCAGAGCGCTCAGCAACTGCTCTCCCTGGTCAACAAACTGCTGGAGTTCCGCAAGACGGAGACGGGAAACCGGCGGCTCTCGGTCCGGGAGGGTGACCTGTCGCGCTGTGTAAACGAGGTCGGAGAGCGTTTCCGAGACCTGTCCACGAACAAAGCCGTCCGTTTCCTCCTGGCCGTAGAACCGGATATCCGGCTGCAATTCGATCCGGAGGCAATTGTGATCATCCTCAACAATCTGCTGGCCAACGCGCAGAAATTCACACCCTCCGGCCAGATCGTCCTCGCCCTCCAGCGGGAAGAGAAGAAGGTCGCCCTCACGGTCAGCGACACCGGATGCGGCATCCCTTCGAAAGACCTTCCGCACATTTTCGACCAATACTATCAGGTCAAGGGGCCTCTTTATGCCACCGGAACGGGGGTCGGTCTCGCGCTGGTCAAAAACCTCTGCGAACTGCATCACATCGAACTCAGCGTACAAAGCGAAGTGGGCAAAGGGAGCGAGTTCCGGCTGCTGCTCGATCCCGCGGAGGATTATCCGGAGGCCCTCCATCCCGTGATGGAATACCTGTCCGAAGCGGAAGAAACGCAGGAACCTCCGGCAGAACCGGACCGGGTCCGGGTCCTCGTCGTCGAAGATAATCCGGACATCCTGGAATACATCCGGGAATCCCTCGACACCGAGTTTTCCGTCCTGACCGCCACCCAGGGACGGGAAGGACTGAAGATCGCCATCCGCGAGATTCCGGACATCATCGTCAGCGACATCATGATGCCGGGGATGGACGGGATCGATATGTGCAAGGCCATCCGGCAGGATGTCCGGACATCGCACATTCCGGTCATCCTGCTCACGGCCAAAGGGTCGGAAGAAGACCGCCAGGAAGGCTACGAGGTCGGAGCGGACAGTTATTTGGTCAAACCTTTCCGTAAAGCCTTGCTGATCAGCCGCATCCGCAACCTGCTCGAACGTCGGGAACGGCTGATGGCCGAATTCTCGGAAACCGGAACCTCGCCCGGACTGTCTCCCGTGGACAACGAGTTCCTGGAACGGTATGCACAATATGTGGAGGAGCACATCTCCGACGAGCGGATAGACATCACTTCCCTGGCCTGCGAGTTCGCAATGAGCCAGTCCACGCTCTACCGCAAGGTCAAGGCCGTCTGCGGACTCTCCCCTGCCGAACTGGTCCGGAACATCCGCCTCTCCAAAGCCGCCGCCCTGCTGGAGAGCAAGACACTCTCCATCGCAGACGTGGCCTGGCGGACAGGGTTCGGCAGTCCTATCTATTTCCGGACGTGCTTCAAAGAGCGTTACGGGCAGACACCCAGCGAGTACAGAGCCGCAAAAAGTCCGAAACAGGGTTGACCCGGCCGATTACCCGATCACCAGGCCGTCCCAGGCGGGATGAACGTGCGGCGGGAGCATCGCCGCGAATTCTTCGTGGCAGGGCAGCTGGTGCGAGAGGTGGGTGATAAAAGATTCGCGGGCGCCCACGCGCTCGAAGAAGTCCAGGGTCTCCCGGAGGGAAGGATGGGCGTGATGGTCGGGAATCTTGACGCAGCCGAGCGTGACATATTCCACGCCCTTCAGTTTGTCATATTCCGCCTCACTGTCCAGCATCTTGATGTCGGTCAGATAGGCGATGTTACCGAAGCGGTAGCCCAACACGGAGAGTTTCTTCTCACGGTGATGCCAGCCCCGGATAGGGACGACCTCCACCCACGCATCCGCATCGGACTGCGGCGGAAGGTGGTGATAACCGAAGCCGCGCTCCCAGCTGAGTACCTCCTCATTGGCGTTGGAATGCACCCGGAAAGGCTTGTCCCCCTCGATGGTATGGACGTGCCACTCGGGTGCGCCCGGATACCTCGGCTCCGCGAAGGCGTAGGCGTACTCGCGGTGCAGGCTGTCCGCCACATAGGGCTGGCAGAAGATATTGACCGGGTGGCGCTCCGCCAGGTTGAAGGCGCGGATGTCGTCCAGGCCTGCCGTGTGGTCTTTGTGGTTGTGCGTGAGCAGGATGGCGTCGAGATGACGGACGTCCGCACGCAGCATCTGGGCCCGGAAATCCGGTCCGGCGTCGATCAGGATGGTCAGTCCGCCGTATTCGACCAGCGCGGCGGCGCGCAGGCGCTTGTCGCGCGGGTCGGCCGAACGGCAGACCGCGCAGTCGCAGGCGATCATCGGGATGCCGGACGAGGTGCCCGTACCGAGGAAGGTAAGTTTGGCTTTCTTTTCCATACTCAATCGATGACGATATCCACGAGCGTGCCCACCAGCGCCGGGTCGTAGGGGCGCACGATGCGGATGTAATTGCCCGTATAGCCCTCCATCATCCCGCCGTGCTCCGTGGACTCGAAAAGCACGCGTTCGCGCACGCCCCGGTTCGCTTCGCGGAATTCGGTGCTCAGGCGTGCGCAGAGCTCCTCCAGCACGGCCACGCGGTGTTTCTTGACACGCTCCTCCACCTGGCCGGGCATCGCCGCCGCCGGCGTCCCGGGACGCCGCGAATACGGGAAGACGTGGATGAAAGCGGGATGGACGCTGTCAATGAAGCGGAAGGTCTGCCGGAAATGCTCCTCCGTCTCGCCGGGCAGGCCCACCATCACGTCGATGCCGAAAAAGACTTTCGGCCAGCCGGGACGCTCCATCAGGCGGCGCACCATTTCCAGGCGCTCCGCGAAGAAAGCCGTGTCGTAGCGGCGGCCCATCCGCGCAAGCAGTTCGTCGGAGCCGGTCTGCAGGGGGATATGGAAATGCGGCTGGAACTTGGTCCCGGAGGCGATCCAGTCCACGATTTCTTCCGTGAGAAGGTTGGGCTCGATACTCGAGATGCGATAGCGCTCGATGCCTTCCACGGTGTCGAGGGCCTTGAGCAGGTCCAGGAAGGACTCGCCCGTGCTCCGGCCGAAATCGCCGGTATTCACACCCGTGAGCACGATCTCCCGGACGCCTTCCGCCGCGATCCGCTCCGCATTGCGCACACAGTCAGCGACAGGAAGGTTGCGGCTCCGTCCGCGGGCATACGGGACCGTGCAATACTTACAGAAATTGTCGCACCCGTCCTGGACTTTCAAGAACGCACGCGTGCGGGACTCCGCGGACGAAAAAGCCGGGAAAAACGAATCCGGCTGCGGCGCAGGGCCCTCCAGTCCCAGCAGTTGCAGGCTCTCCTGCACCACCTGGCCCTTCTGAGCGGCGCCGAACACGCGGCTCACGCCCTCGATCCGCCCGATCTCGGCACGCCGCAGTTCGGCGCTGCAACCGGTCACGACGATGCGGGCGTCCGGGTTGACGCGGTGGACCTTGCGGATGAGATTGCGGGACTTGCTGTCGGCAGTGGCGGTGACGGAGCAGGTATTGATGAGGTAGAGGTCGGCACGCTCGCTCCAGGGCACGACCTCCAGCCCTGCGGAGCGGAATCCGCGTTCATAGGTGGCCGTCTCGGCAAAATTGAGCTTGCAGCCCAGGGTCAGCAGCGCTACCCTCATAGGATCAGGTCGCTCTGGTCCACGTCGCCGAACCAGTCATAGACTTTGGATTCGGCCTGGGCGCGGACTTCCGGCGTGATGCAATGCCAAACCTTGTAGATGGCGAATGCCAGCGCCGCGATATCATCCGTATAGCCGATTGCCGGCAGGAAATCCGGCAGCAGGTCGATGGGCAGCAGGAAATAGCCCAGCGCACCGAGGATGATCCCCTTCTCCCTGGCGGAAACCTGCGGGCTCTGCATCGCATAATACAGCACCAGGGCATAATAGACGGCTTTGGCACCCAGTCGCTTGATGCTGCGGCGCAACTTCTTCCAGAACTGCTCGGCGTCGTAGTTCGGGATATATTTCTCCAGATTCTTAGGTGCTTTCATCTCTACAAAGATACACATTTTTGAACGATTCGCTATCTTTGCGTACAGAATGGACACGGCAAAAGACAAGACCCTCTCCTCGCTCGGCGAATTCGGGCTCATCGAACGCCTGCGCCAGCGCTTCCCCGCCCCGGAAGGCCTGACGGGCATCGGTGACGACTGCGCCATCCTCCCCCAGCAGAGCGGACGCGACACCCTTGTGAGCACCGACATGCTCATCGAAGGGACACACTTCCTGCGCGGCGACATCCCCCCTTATGCGCTGGGCTGGAAGAGCGCCGCCGTCAACATCAGCGACATCGCCGCGATGGGCGGCCGTCCCACGGCCACTTTCCTGTCCCTGGCCCTGCCCGCCGACCTGGGCACCGCCTGGGTGGATGAATTCTTCCGCGGCTATACCACTCTCTCGAAACGCTTCGGCGCAGCCTTGCTGGGCGGCGACACCACCGGCTCGCCCCGGGGGATCTGCATCAATGTGGCCGTGCTCGGCGAATGCCCCGGCGGGACCGCCCGCAAACGCAGCGATGCCCGGGAGGGCGACCTGGTCTGCGTGAGCGGAAACCTGGGCGATTCGGCCCTCGGGCTCAGGGCCATCCTGGAAGGATTGGAGCGCGACGCCGACATCCAGGCCCTCATCGACCGCCATTACCTCCCCCTGCCCCGCGTGGAAGAAGGACTCCGCCTCGCTGCCACGACAGGCGTCCACGCCATGATGGATCTCTCCGACGGACTCGCCTCCGACCTCCCGCACATCCTGGAGGCCTCCGGCAAAGGCGCCGAAATCGATACCGCCGCCCTGCCGCTCTCGGACACCCTGCAGCGCGTCTGCACCCGCCTGGACTGGGATCCCCTGCCCTTCGCCCTCGGCGGCGGCGAGGACTACGAACTGCTCTTCACCGTGGATCCGGACGCGGAGAAGGACCTGGATGTCCCCCACAGCGTCATCGGGAAGATAATCCCCTGTCATTCTGAGCGAACGCGAAGAATCTACTGGCACGGCACGAACCGGGCCTTCTCAGGATTCGATCATTTCCACCGGGACTAATCTTCGGTATAGAAACGGACCATCGCACGGATGGCCTCCTCGCAGACCGGGCAGAAATCGGGACTGCCATTGGTGCGCATCCGGCAGTCTTCCGTGGCGCGCCACACGCCCTTGGTCTGGTAGCCGGCACCCTCAATCAGCCCCACGCCGTCGCGGCCCATCATCCGCTCCCATTTCTTCCCGAAATCCGCCTGCGTGGTGATGTTGGGCTCCCAGGGCTCGATCCCCGGGAAATACTGCTCCTCGTACTGGTCGTCGTAGGCATACTCGTCCGCCAGGCCGCCGAAACTGTGGCCGAACTCGTGGACCACCACAGGCCGGAAAGAACGGTTGTGGGCCGTGGTGAGGGTGTAGGAATTGAAGATGCCACCTCCGCCGTAGGTCTCGGTATTGGCCAGGATGATGATATGCTCATACGGGAGTCCCGCAAGCAGGTCGTGCATCCGGCTCAGCTGGAGCGTGGTGAGGTAGCGGTCAGAATAGAAAGTATCGAAATGCGAGCCCAGGGCCGTGTCCTTCCACTCCCCCCGGCGCGGCACGCTCACCCCGCTCTCGGCGGAAGGCAGCTCCACCGCCACGAAATTGAAGCGGTCGCGCAGCTCCCCGAACACCCGGTGATTCATGAAACTCTCCACCGCCGCCTGCGCATCCTGATAGAAGGTCTCCATCTCCGAGGCGGTATAGCCCTCGGGAAGGATCACCACGTCGATGCACGCCTCCGCGCTCCCGCTGCGCAGGATGTCGCGCGTGGGTGCGGGATGCTCTCCCAGGTGCCGGATTAGGATGTCTGCGGGGTCGACGCGATGCGTCAGCCGGGCGGTGATGTTGCGGTGGAAGTCGAACAGCACCACCGTCACGTCCACGGGCACGGAGGGCATCGGCAGCAGGAAGACATTCTCGAAACTCTTCTGCACGCGCGTGGCCTCCTCGGTGGCCTGCCACTCCTGGAAGAGCGTAGAGAACGAATTGCAATACAGCAACTTGCCCGTCTGCGCATCGTGCATCCGGATCTGCCCGTTGCCCCGGAGCGCCAGCGAGTCCAGGTGCACGCGCCGCCCCGCCCAGCCGTCGAAGCAGCCGAGTTCGTCCAGGGCGATGGAGCAGGAGCGGTTGTTCCCGGAGAAGATATAATCAACGCGGAGCGTACGTTCCGTCAGCGGTTCGGGAAGGGGCTGTGCGCCCAGCAGGCAGGCCGCCCAGAGCGCGGCCCAGATGGTCAAAAAGCGTTTCATACCTCTAAGATACGCACTTTTCGCAGAAAAAATACTATCTTTACCCAACCACAATCCCCGTCAGCAACTTATGAAGACAAAAGCATTCTGCCTGGCAGCACTCACCCTGCTCCTCTGCGCCACTGCCGCCTCCGCCCAGCAGTGGGAAAACCTGTTCAACGGCAAGAACCTCAAGGGCTGGAAACAGATGACCGGCACGGCCAAATTCCAGGCCGTCGACGGCATGATCGTCGGCACGTCCACGGACAGCAAGGTCAACTCCTTCCTGGCCACCACCAAGAACTACGGGGATTTCATCCTCGAAATGGAGTTCATGACCGAAGACCTCAACTCCGGCGTGCAGCTCCGCAGCCACCTGGACAAGTCCCGGGGCCTCGTGTACGGCTACCAGTTCGAGATCGACCCCACGGACCGTGCCTGGAGCGGCGGCATCTATGACGAGGCCCGCCGCCTGTGGCTCTACCGGATGACCGAGAACCCGGCCGGGCAGAGCGCCTACCGCCCGGGCTGGAACTCCGCCCGCATCGAAGTGGTGGGCAACCATATCCGGACCTGGGTCAACGGCATCCCCTGCACCAACCTCATCGACGACGTGGATGCGGACGGATTCATCGCCCTGCAAGTCCACACCGTCAGCGCCGACCGCCGGGGCGCACGCGTCTTCTGGAAGAATATCCGCATCCTGACCCAGGATGTAGAACGCTACTGCACCCCCTCGTCCGCCCCGGTGGTCAACTGCATCGCCAACACCCTCACCCCGGAGGAAGTCGCCGACGGCTGGAAGCTGCTCTTCGACGGAAAGTCCTCCAAAGGCTGGCAGAGCGCCCGGAGGCAGGGCGTTTTCCCCGAGCGCGGCTGGACCATCGAGAACGGCATCCTCTCCGTCAACAAGGGCGACGGCGGCGAGAGCACCAACGGCGGGGACATCATCACCGACCGCAAATACCGCAACTTCATCCTCAAGGTGGACTTCAAGCTCACCCCGGGCGCCAACAGCGGCATCAAATACTTCGTGGATCCCTTCATGAACCAGGGCGCGGGCTCCGCCATCGGCTGCGAATTCCAGGTCCTGGACGACAAGCTGCACCCCGACGCCAAACTGGGCGTCAACGGCAACCGCACCATGGGCTCGCTCTACGATCTCATCCCCGCCCCGAAGGGTGTCTGGGAGACCTACACCATCGATGGCTGGCAGCGGGCCATGATCATCGTCCGCGACAAGCACGTCGAACACTGGCTCAACGGCCACAAACTCCTTGAATACGAACGCGATAACCAGATGTGGGACGCCCTCGTGGACTACAGCAAGTACAAAGACTGGCCCAATTTCGGCAACCTCCCCGAAGGCTACATCCTGCTCCAGGACCACGGAGATCACGTCTCCTACAAGAACATCAAGATCAAAGAACTCCCCTGACGAGCCAAGCTATGGAAGTCAATGTCTATTCGCAATA
>JAEEVG010000068.1 GCA_016290835.1 Bacteroidales bacterium
AAAGAGTTCTTGCTATGAATGATGGTAGCAAGAAGAAGGAAGTGGTCAAGACCTGGTCCCGCGCCAGTATGATCTCTCCTGACTTTATCGGCCATACGATCGCTGTTCACAACGGAAACAAGTTCATTCCTGTTTACGTCACCGAGCAGATGGTCGGGCACAAACTGGGCGAGTTCGCCCCTACCCGCAACTTCCGGGGTCATTCTGGTAACAATAAGAGGTAAACACTATGGGAAAGCGTAAAAGACTTATGGCCGAGCGCCTCAAGGAGGCGAAGAAAGCCACTGCCGTCGCCAAGCTGAATGATGCCCCCACTTCTCCCCGCAAGATGCGTCTGGTGGCCGACACCGTCCGCGGCGTCGAGGTCAACCGTGCACTCGATCTGCTGAAATTCTCGAAGAGAGAGGCATCTGTCCGCCTGGAGAAACTTCTCCGCAGCGCTGTTGCCAACTGGGAAGCCAAGAACCCGGAGCAGAGCAAAGAACTGGACAACGGCAACGTCTATGTCAAGACCATCATGGTCGACGAAGGCCGCACGCTGAAGCGCATCCGTCCGTGCCCGCAGGGCCGCGCCGGCCGCATCCGCAAGCGTTCCAACCACGTGACCGTCATCCTCGATGTCAAACAACCAGTGGAGAATAAGTAATATGGGACAGAAAACTAATCCTATCAGCAACAGAATCGGTATCACCCGTGGTTGGGACTCTAACTGGTGTGGTGGTAACTACGCAGAGAAGATCGCCGAGGACTACGAGATCCGCAAGTATCTGGGCAGCCGTCTGGCCAAGGCCAGCCTGAGCCGCATCGTCATCGAGCGTACCCTCAAGCTCATCACCGTCACGATCTATGCGGCCCGTCCGGGCTTCATCATCGGCAAGGGCGGCACCGAGGTCGACAAACTCAAGGAAGAGCTCAAGAAGGTCACCAAGAAAGACGTCCAGATCAACATCTATGAGGTGAAGCGCCCCGAGGTGGACGCCAACATCGTAGCTGACAGCATCGCCCGTCAGATCGAAGGCCGCGTGTCCTATCGTCGCGCCATCAAGATGGCCATCGCCAACACGATGCGCGTCGGCGCCGAGGGCATCAAGGTCCTGATCTCCGGCCGCGTGGGCGGCGCCGAAATGGCCCGCAGCGAGATGTTCAAGGAAGGCCGTACCCCGCTCCATACTTTCCGTGCCGATATCGACTACGCGCTGGCCGTCGCCAACACCAAGGTCGGTACCCTGGGCGTCAAGGTCTGGATCTGCAACGGTGAGCGTTATGGCAAGCAGGACCTCACTCCTGCCGCCCTCGCCGCCGCCAATGCACAGGCTACGGGCCAGAACCGCGGCGGTGGCCGTGGCGGCGACCGCCGTCCCCGCCGGGATGGCGACCGCGATCGCCGTCCGCGCCGCGACAATAAGTAATTGCCGGAACTATCCGAAAAATTGCTAACTTTAGGGCCGGTTTTGGGTATCCGAAACCGGCTCTGTTTTTTAAGAGTAGTGAACAAAGAATCCGTACTATGAAGAGAATCCTTATGATTGCCGCCGCCGCACTGGCGGTGCTGTCCGGCTGCAAGCAGCAGACCGGCGAAGAGGCCTTGGCTGAATTCAAGGCCAATCTCGAGACCTGGACCACAGAGTATCGCGATGCCATGAAGCAGATCGCTTCCGACGAGGCCCTCGATGCGGACCAGAAGGCCGCCAAGCGCGACGAGGCCTTTGAGAACGTGGGTGAGAAGATCACCGCAGCCGGCCTCAAGCTTCTCAAGAAATTCCCTGCCGACACCCTGGTGGCTCCCGACGTTTTCCGCCAGGTCTATACCTTCCTCGATGACGAGCAGATCTCCGAGGTCCTGGACAGCTTCTCCGAGCCGGTCAAGGCCGATCCGTTCATCGCCAGCCAGGTCGGCTACAATACCGCCCGCAAGGCTACGGCCGTCGGCAAGAAGTTCACCGACTTCACGGTGGACCACGTCGCCTCCGTGGACAAGGACGGCAACCCGGTCTACGAGAAGAAGAGCCTGTCCGACTTCGTCGGCAAGGGCAAGGTGATGCTTGTGGACTTCTGGTCCCCCTGGTGCCCGCCCTGCAAGGAAGAGATCCCCAACATCAAGGCCGTCTGGGAGAAATATCACGGCGAGGACTTCGACGTGCTGAGCGTCGCGGTCTGGGAGGAGAGCCGCAAGATGGACTGGCACAACACCATCGACACAGCCGCCTTCTACGGGATGAAGTGGCTGCAGCTCAACAACGGCCACAAGGAGCCTGCCACCCTCTATGGCATCGACGGTATTCCGCACATGGTCCTTTTCGACAAGGACGGTACCATTCTCAAGCGCGGGGATGACCTGCGCGGCGGAAATATGATGGTCGCTGTCTCCGAAGTCCTTGGACGTTAAGCAGAAAATACAACTTCTACCACATTCCCCGGGCGTCTACCGCTATTACGACGCTGCGGGGAATGTCATCTATGTAGGCAAGGCCAAGGACCTTTCGAAGCGGGTGGCGCAATATTTCGTGGAGCCGGACCGGCTCACGGTCAAGACCCGCCTGCTGGTGTCGAAGATCGCCGACGTGCAGTATTCCGTGGTGGACTCCGAGGCCGATGCCCTGCTGCTGGAGAACAACCTGATCAAGCAGTACAAGCCGCGCTACAACATCCTGCTCAAGGATTCGAAGACCTACCCCTGGATCTGCGTGACCGGGGAAGAATTCCCCCGGGTCTTCCTGACGCGGCGCGTGGTGAAAAACGGTTCCCGCTACTACGGCCCTTATAGTTCGGTGATGCACGCCAAGGCCCTGCTGGAGTTCTTCCGGGCGAGCTATCCGCTGCGTTCCTGTACGCTCCGGATCAACTCGGACGCCATCCTGCACGGCAAGTTCCGGCCCTGTCTGGATATGCACATCGGCCGCTGTGCCGGCTGTTGCGTCGGGGCGGTGTCCCGCGATGAATACAACGCCTGGATCGATGAGATCGTGCGGCTGCTCGGAGGCGGGGTGAACAGCATCATCCGCGACTACAAGGCGCGGATGAACGCCGCGGCCGAACTGTTGGATTTCGAGACGGCCCAGGCCTACAAACTGCGCATCGACGCTCTCCAGAAGCATTACGCCAAATCCATCATCACGGCGGCGGGAGACCGCGACGTGGATGTGTTCTCGCTCGAGACCGACGCGGGGGAGGCCTTCGGCAACTTCCTGCGGATCCGGGGCGGGGCCATCATCCAGTCGCTCAACCTCGGCTTCAAGCTCAATATCGAAGAAGACCGCGCGGCGGTGCTGAGCGAATTCCTCGCCGAAATCGCCTCCAAGTTCGGCGCCCTGCAGGGAGAGGTGATCGTACCCTTCCTGCCCGACGTAGATCTCCCGGGGGTGACGTTCCGCATTCCCGTGCGCGGGGACAAGCTCGCCCTGCTCGAGCTCAGTATCAAGAATGCCCGGGAGTTCCGCGCCAATTCGCTCAAGCAGCGCGAGCACACCAATCCGGATGAATACCGCATGGCCGTGCTCGAAGAGCTGCGGGGGGCCCTGGGGATGCAGGAACTGCCCGTGCACATGGAGTGCTTCGACAACTCCAACATCCAGGGCACCAATCCGGTGGCCTCTTGCGTGGTGTTCCGGAACGCCGAACCCGCCAAGAAGGATTACCGGAAATTCAAGATCAAGACCGTGGTGGGGGCCAATGACTACGCCTCGATGAAAGAGGTGGTCAACCGCCGCTACGCCCGCCTGCTGGAAGAGAATCCGGACGATCTTCCGCAGCTCGTGGTCATCGACGGCGGCAAGGGACAGCTGGAGTTTGCCTGGCAGGCCCTCTGCGAACTGGGCATCCAGGACCGGCTGACGGTCGTGGGCCTGGCAAAGCGCCTGGAGGAGGTGATCCGCGTGGGGGATCCCTACCCCCTGTTCCTCGACCGCAACTCCCGCGCCCTGAAGCTCCTGCAGCAGATCCGCGACGAGGCGCACCGCTTCGGCATCACCTTCCACCGCTCGCTGCGCAGCAAGGCCGCGATCCAGTCGGCCCTGCGCGGGATCAAGGGCGTGGGAGAGCAGACGGAACAGCGCCTGCTGATGCATTTCGGGAGCGTGGCGCGCATCGCCGCGGCCCCGCTCGAAGACCTTTCCGCGCTGGTCGGCCCCGCGCTGGCCCGCCGGATTCACGAACAACTCAATTATGGAGAAGAAAGCTGACCGTTTCAACAAGTATTTCAATGCCTTCATCCTGATCGGGATGACGGTGGTGACCGTGTGGGTGACCGCAGTGAAAATGCGCGACGCCGACGCCGGCCGCCTGCTGCTGGCCATTGCCGCGGTGGGTTCGCTCGCCGGGGTGCTTGCGAATGTCTTTTCGGCCAACGGCCGCATCCTGACCTTCCTGTTCGGCCTGATCGATGTGACGATCTACGGGGTGATGTGCCTGACGAGCGGCCGCTACGGCAACGCCGCCATGCACCTGCTGTACTTCCTGCCGATGCAGTTCGTCGGCTTCGTGCAGTGGCGCCGTCGCGGGGCTGCCGAAGGGGAGCAGGTCCAGGCCCGCCGGCTGGACGCCCGCCGCGCCCTGATCTACAGCGCGGTGTTCCTCGCCGGCCTGGTGGCCGCCTATTTCATCCTCTGCGCCCTGGACAAGACCGAGGCGGCGGGCGTGGTGCGGTGGCTGGTGCTGATGGACGCCTTCTCGATGATGTGCAACATCCTGGGCCAGTTGCTGATGTCCACGGCTTATATGGAGCAGTGGTACTTCTGGATCGGGGTCAACATTGCCTCCATCGTGATGTGGGTGCTGACGCTGCGGAGTACCCCTGATTCGGACTTTGCCGCCATCTATATCGTCAAGTACAGCTTCTATTTGCTGAACTCGCTCAACGGATTGCGTATCTGGATGAATTTGAGCCGCCGGCGTGCGGGGTGATGTTTGGAAATGTGATTTATTTTTCGTTAATTTGCAGAACCTTTCAGGACGAAATGTACTAATTAACCTTAATATCTAATACGTTATGGAATACGCAGAAATCGTAGACAAAGTGAAAGCGATCATCGTCGACAAGCTCGGCGTGGAGCCTTCCGAGGTGACCGAGACCGCCAATTTCACCAATGATCTGGGCGCAGACTCCCTGGATACCGTGGAGCTTCTGATGGAGTTCGAGAAGGTATTCGGCATCAAGATTCCTGACGAGGAGACCAGCACGATCTCGACTGTCAAGGATGCTTGCGACAAGGTTGCCGAGAAGCTCGCCTGACACTAGCAAGAAACTACAAAAAACCGACCTCCGTCAGGAGGCCGGTTTTTTTATTTCGTCCCGTCCGCCGCGCTATTCCGGGTTGGGGAGGGCGAAGGTCAGCTTGAGGGTCGGGGCGCCGCCGTTGACGGCCGGCCCGTTGAGCGAGGCGCAGTAGAAGCGGTCCTTGTCCAGCTTGACGGTCGTGGACACGGTGGTCTGCGACTGGCTGGCCATCTGGGCCATCATCGCGTAGTTGAGGTAGTTGCTGTAATAACTGCCATATCCGCCGTATCCGCCATAACCATACCCACCGTAGCCGTATCCGCCGTATCCGCCATACCCGCCGTACATGCTGTTGTAGTAGCTGGAGTAGGCGAGGTAGTTGAGCATCTCCTGGGTCTCTTTATCCGTACTGCTGACCGAAGTCTGGTACTCCTGGGCCATGATCAGCAGCCAGATGTCGTAGTTGCCCTTGAGCAGATACTTGGTCCGGGTGTTTTCGGTCTTGGACTCGTCGATCTTGAGGATCTCCTGCATGTGGTAGGTGATGTCGGGGGCGTAGCGCATCAGGGAACGGTCGATGTCGCCCTGGTTCTCATCGCTGGAACTGGCGTCCGTCAGGCCCATGAAGGAGGTGATTTCCTTGTCGTCGTCGCTCTCGATCTTCATACGGCAGGTGGGAGAGAGCCGGTAGGGCCAGAAGGTCATCTCTTTGTAGTCTTCGGGGAAATCGAAGGGGAAGACGAGGGTCGCCTTGTTGATGACGGCGTCCTTGGGGTTGCCGCCGGCCTGGGAAATGATATTTTCGACCTGGTGCTTGAGGCTGATCGCGGAGACGACCGGCTTGAGTCCGCCGCCGCCCTGGATCCAGATCTTGTCCGCGGGCACACCCACGCGGCCGCCGCTGTCCTGCCCGGTGTAGTTGAGGGCGTACTGCGGGAAGGTGCCGGAGTAGTTGGTCAGCAGGGAGTCGATATCGTGGAAAGCCGTGGCTCCGTAATAGAAGAGCAGGGAGGTGTCCTTGCGCACGCCGCTGAATTCGGCGGAATAGTAGAGGGTGGCGAAGTTGCCCAGCAGGGTGTTGTAGTTCTTGTCGTAGCCCAGCTGGACCTGGAACATGTCGATGCGGCCGCCTTCGCTCTCCGGGGTGTCGGTCTCGAGGTAGATGCCCGGGAACTTGGCGAGGAATTTCTTCATGCTCGACACGTCGTCCTTGGTGATCTGGAGGTATTTCTTGCCGAATTCCTCCGAGAAATCGAAGGAAAGCGAGTCGGTCCCGGCGAACACGGGCGTACCCTTGGAGACGGGGGTGTCGAGGTGATCGATCGGCTTGTTGCAGTCGAAGTCCTCCTCCGGGTCCAGGGCCTTGGCGAGTTCGTACACGTGTACGTTCTGCAGGATGTTCAGCTGGGACGGGTCGACATAGGAGAGGGTGTCCACCGCCGAGGCGAAGTGGAAACGCTTGAAGACCGGGTTGCTGCCCATCTCGAAACTGCCGTCATTGGGAATGAGCGGAACCAGGGGCACGGCCGAGCCGCGCGTGGTCAGACCGTAGACTTCGTCGCGGATCGAGCCGATGGTGATGCGGCTGTCGGAATAGCCGGACATCTTGTCGGCCATCTGCACCGTGATCCCCTCGAGGGGGACCTCCACTGTATGGAAGGTATAGGTCTCGGCGGCGGGGACGAGGGTGCCGCCCAGGGTGTGGTTGACTTCTATGCAACCGAGGCAGCACAGGGATGCCGCCGCCAGGGCGAGGAAGTGGGTTTTCATCTTAAAGTTCATCGTAAAAACGGCAGTACGCATCGACATAGCTTCCATCTTCCCGGCTTGCGCGATCGAAGGGGAGGACCGGCAGGCCGAGGGCCCTGCAGTAGTCCACGATCGCGGGCTCGATCTGTTCGGCGCCCAGGATGATGCCGTCTGCGTACTGGACGGCGGTTTTAGCAAGATTTATGCCAGTGGGCTCCGCCAGGAAGGGGAGATCCTCCCGGGTGAGGCCGCCGAATGCGGCTTTTGTCGCAAAGGCCGGATCGAACGGGGCCGTGGGCGTGTCGTCGTACAGGGACAGGACGACCTTGCTGCCGGAGAAAATCGGATCGTCTTTGTATGCTTTCTTGAGGTAGGCGGGAATCATTTGGGAGATCCATCCGTGGCAGTGGATGATGTCCGGGGCCCAGCGGGACTTCTTGACGGTCTCGAGCACCCCGCGCGCGAAGAAGGCGGCCCGCTCGTCGTTGTCCTCGAAGAACTTGCCGGACGCGTCGCAGTAGGTCTGCTTGCGGCGGAAATAGTCCTCGTTGTCAATGAAATAGACCTGGATGCGGGCGGCGGAGATGGACGCGACCTTGATGATGAGCGGACGGTCCACGTCGCCGATGATGATGTTCATCCCGGAGAGGCGGATGACCTCGTGGAGCTGGTTCTTGCGTTCGTTGATGCAGCCGTAGCGGGGCATGAACGAGCGGATCTCCCGTTTGCGCTCCAGGATGCCCTGGGGGAGGTAGCGGCCGATGTTGGCGATATCGGATTCCGGGAGGTACGGGTATATCTCGGAATTGACGAAAAGGATCTTTTTCTTAATATCGCTCATAACCACAAAGATAAGAATTTTTTTCCAATTTTTAGTCTTTTCACTATCTTTGAGGTCTAATTTGGAGGAATATGCCCCGAAAGGAGAAACAGTTGATCAGGAAGCGCATCATCAATGCATACCTGTCCAGCGTGATCAGTATCAGTCTCGTACTGCTGCTGACAGGCATCGCTGCGCTGCTCATCATCAATGCCGGGAGCGTGACCCGCTATCTCAAGGAGAACATGCGGATCTCGGTGCTGCTCCGCGAAGAGGTGTCGGACGAGCAGGCGGCCGCTTTCGCGCAGACGCTCACCGCCGAACCTTATGTCCACACGGCGCGTGCAATTACGCGTGAGGAGGGCGCCGCGGAGTTGCGTTCGATGCTGGGAGAGGATTTCCTGGATGTTTTCGAGACTTCGCCCGTGCCCGTGTCCGTCGACGTCACGCTCAACGCCGAATATGTCCGGCCGGACAGCTTGGCGATGGTCACGGCGGCGATTGCCGCCGCCCCGCTCGTGGACGAAGTCAACACCCAGCAGTCGCTGGTGGAGGCCCTGACCACCAACCTCGCCAAGATCTCGATCGTGCTGGGAGTGTTCATCCTGCTGCTGCTCTTCATTTCTTTCGTGCTGATCAACAACACGGTGCGCGTGAGCGTCTTCGCCCGCCGCTTTACGATCCACACGATGAAACTGGTGGGCGCCACCCGCGCTTTCATCCGGGCCCCGTTCCTGCGGGCCGCCGTCCTCCAGGGGCTGGTGGCTTCCGCGCTGGCGGTGGGCCTGCTCTGGGCGCTGCTCAGCGCGGTGCGCAAGTCCTTCCCTGAGTTGTTCTCGATCTTCGAGCCGCGGCAATTGCTGCTGGTGTGCGGGATCGTGGTGGTGTGCGGCGTGCTCTTGTGCGTGCTGTCCACCTATTTCGTGGTGAACAAACTGGTCGCCGCGTCCAAAGATGATTTATACTATTGATTGATGATGGATAAGATGGCCATTACCCCGAAGGGGTTGAAATGGATGCTGGCCGGGGTGCTCGTGATGATCGCCGGCTACATCCTGATGATGGGCGGCGGATCGGACGATCCGCAGGTATTCAACGAGGCGATGTTCAATTTCCGGCGGCTCGTCGCCGCCCCCGTGGTGATCATCGCCGGCATCGTGGTCGAAGTGGTCGCGATCCTCGGCGTGTGCCGCAAGAAGAAATCCGAATGATATGGAGTGGTTTGAAGCGCTGATCCTCGGTCTGGTCCAGGGCCTGACCGAATTCCTGCCCGTGAGCAGCAGCGGGCACCTGGCCATCGGCAAGGCCCTGCTCGGGGTGGAGCCGTCAGGCGACCTGATTTTCGAGGTCACGGTCCACGCCGCCACCGTGCTGGCCACGATCGTGGTGTTCCGCAAGCAGATCTGGAAGTTGCTCTGCGGGCTGTTCAAATTCAAATACAACGACGAGACCGACTACATCGCCAAGCTCTGCGTGTCGATGATCCCGGTGTTCGTGGTGGGGATGTTCTTCAAGGACAAGGTGGAGGCCGCCTTCAACTCCTTGCGGGTCGTGGGCATCGCGCTGCTCGTCACGGCGATCCTGCTGGTGCTGTCCGACTATCTTTCCCGCCGCGTGTCGGCGGCCGTGCGCGAAAGCCGGAACGGCATCTCCTTCTGGCAGGCGTTCGTGGTGGGCGCGGGCCAGGCCTGCGCCGTGCTGCCCGGGCTGTCCCGCTCCGGCACCACCATTTCCACCGGTCTGCTGACGGGCGTGCGCCGTGAAAATATGGCGATGTTCTCCTTCCTGATGGTACTGGTGCCCATCCTGGGCGAGACCTTCCTCGACCTGGTGGGCGGTGACATGGCGGCCTCGACGGTCGGGGCCCTGCCCCTGCTGATCGGCTTCGCCGCCGCATTCGTCTCCGGGCTCTTCGCCTGCCGGGTGATGATCGCGCTCGTCCGCAAGGCGCAGCTGCGGTGGTTCGGTCTGTATTGCGCCCTGGTCGGGGCGGCCGTTCTGATCTTCCTGGCGTGATGGCGGAACGGGGGGATATTTATTTCGTCGCCGATGTGCACCTGGGCCTGGGAACCGCGGACCCGGAGGAGCGGGAGGCGCGTTTCCTCGCTTTCCTGAAAGGGATTCCGGCGGAGCGCACGCAGGCGCTCTACCTGCTGGGCGACATCTGGGATTTCTGGTATGAGTACCGCGACGTGGTGCCCCGCTGCGGGGCACGGGTCGTGGCCGCCCTGGTGGGCCTGATGGATGCGGGGGTCGAGGTATGGTTCTGCCCCGGCAACCACGACATCTGGACTTATTCCTTCTTCGAGAGTCTGGGGATGCACCGCTTCGAGCAGCCGCTGCACCTGCGCCTCGGCGGGAAGGATTTCTGCCTGGGCCACGGGGATCTGCTGGGCGGCGCTCCGGCGGGTTATAAGCTGATGCTCAAGATTTTCCGTTGCCGCGTGTTGCAGCGGCTCTTCAGTACGCTGCACCCCTGGCTGGCCTATCGCTTCGGGCTGGGCTGGTCCAATTCCAACCGCCGCAAGCACACGCCCTATCATTTCCGCGGGGTGGAGGAGCCGCTCTACCGTTTCGCGCTCGCGGAGTCGGAACGGCGCCACGTGGACTATTTCGTGTTCGGGCATTTCCACGATGCCGTGGACCTCACGCTGCCGACGGGCGCGAAACTCTATGTGCTCAAGGACTGGATGGAGGGAGGGATGCCCTGCGGGGTGTTCAACGGTTCTTCTTTTGAACTTCGGAATCCAGCGTTTCCTGCTGAATGACGGTCTTGCGGGGCGGCTCCATGAAGATGGAGAAGTAGAACGAGTCCCATTGGCCGGAATCCCATATTTTGCAGAGTTCTTCGATCTTGGCGTCCTCTCCTTTGGAGGGGTCGTAGCGGGTCTTGAGGTTTTGTGAGAAGATGCGGGCGACGAGTTGCCAGAAGTTGGCGGCGAGGCCGTTCTCGTAGGTCTTGATGATCTCGAAGGCGCTCATTCCGCATTCGCGGTCCACCAGGCGCATCAGCACGAGGCCCTGGGAGATCGTGGTGTTGCGGATGTCTTTCTCGAAGATGCGGAAGAGTTCTTTCTCCACGTCGTTGATGTAGCGGTTGCGCTCGGAGCGCTTGGTCACGTCGGCGGCGAGGGTGCTGTCCACCTGGGCCATCATCTTCCGGCCTACCAGGGCATAGGGATAGACCCGGTTGAAGTTGTAGACGAGTTTGTAGTAGCGGCGCCAGTCGCCGTCGCGCATGCGGCGGCCTTTGGGGAAGATCCAGACGGGGTCGAGGGTCTCCATGAAGACGGTGTCGCCCTGCTCGTCGAGTTCGAAGTACATCGGGGTGCCGCGCACGACCCGCCGGGCGCGCGCCACGGCTTCGCGGGCCTCCTGCCGGGCTTCCGCGCTCTGCGCACGCAGCATCCCCGCCGGCGGCAGGACCGCCGCCAGGGACAGGAGCGCTATGAGGACCGTCCGACGCATCGCGTTGCAAAGATAGCAAAATTCCCGCCAGAGCGCCGGATGGAGAATGTCAATCTGCGTGAATGTCATTCTGAACGAAGTGAAGAATCTATTTCCCCGATGAATGTCCCCGTTACTGGCGGACTGCCAGGCCTCCCGCCGGAGTGTCCCAGCCCCCGAATCTCACCCCGTACCCTGGTTTTGTGCCCGGGAGGTAACTTTGCTAATCGTTAGGTGTTGTTGAAGGTCCAACTGCTGGACCTTCAACGACAGCGCTCTTCCATACAAGTTCCCTCTTGTTGCCGGGACGGGCTAACCCCGGGGAGCATCGGTCGAAAATGCGAGAAAAAAGTTTTCGACAAGGTGCGTAAGTCTTTGAGGGGCGCGCAGTTGACCTGTGAGATTTCGTGTCGAAAAAGTTTGAAAATTTTTCGCGAATATGGTGTTATTTCAATAT
>JAEEVG010000069.1 GCA_016290835.1 Bacteroidales bacterium
TCGTTGACATTGGCCTTGAGGTCGTCCAGGGTGCCGTGCCACCTCGGATAATAGGACTCGCCGATCACGTCGAATTTGACATCGCGGGCGATCATCTTGTCGAAGAACTTGACGGACTCCTCGTTCTGGCCGCCGCAGGCGATGTGGATCATGATCTTGATGGAAGGGTCTGCGGCGCGGACGCCGGCGCTGGCGCAGCGGATCATCACGGCGAAGGACTCGTAGCTGTCGTTCTCGATCTTGCCCTGCGGCCAGACCATGCCGTGGTTGACCTCATTGCCCACCTGGACCATGTCGGGCTTCACGCCTTCCTGGATGAAACGCTTGATCACCTCGTTGGAATAGCGATAGACCTGGCCCTCCAGGCCGGAACCCGAGGAACGGGCCCAGGAGGCGGGTTTGAACTGCTTGCCCGGGTCGGCCCAGGTGTCGCTATAGTGGAAGTCCAGCAGGAACTTCATGCCCGCGGCCTTGACCCGCTTGGCCATCGCCAGGGTCTGCTCCAGGCCGCAGAAGCCGTCTGCAGAATAGCCGTTCTCGGCCGTCGGATCGACGAAGAGGCGGAGGCGCACCCAGTTGAAATGGTGGTCCTTGAGGATCTCGAGCACATCTTTCTGCACGCCCTTGTCGGAGTACTTCGTGCCCTTCGCCTCCTGCTCGGGCACCCAGGAGATGTCCGCGCCGATGGCGAATTCGTTGAAGTCCACCACGCTCTTGTACGGGGCGAGGTAGAGCGGCTGCTTCTTCGGGTCGGCGTAGCGGTCGCGCAGCTCTTCGTAGATGCCGAAGATGGTGCGGTCGGCCCGGCCGTCGCGCGGGAAGAGGGTGCGGGTGGGCGCCCAGGCCATCGTCCCGGCCCCGAGGCCGTTCGGAGTGGCGCGGACGATGTCGTTGATGGTCCGGATGTTATCGGCATTGGCGCCGTACTCGCAGATGTTGACCGGCTTGCCGTAGCGGGCCGTCAGGTCATAGATGTTGGCCTTCATGTCATTGTAGGTCTCGTGCCACTGCTCGTAGTACGACAGGCCGATGATGTCGAAGTCCGCCCCATACTTGATCATATGGTCGAGGAAGTCGCGGCAGAGGGTATTCTCGCCGCCGAGCGCCAGGTGGACCTGCAGTTTGGTCTGCGGGAGCACCTCGTGGACGGCGCGCTGCCCGGCCTTGTACAGGCCCATGCAGGCGGCCCAGTTCTCCTCCGTGGCATCGTCCATCACCTTGCCCTCGGGCCAGACCATGCCGTGGCTGATCTCGTTGCCGATCTGCACGATCTCGGGGGCGGCGCCCGCCGCCTTGAAGGCCTGCAGGGTCTCCTTGGTGTACTGGTACATCCTGTCCTCCAGCGCCTTGCCGGTCAGGCCTTCCCACTTGGACGGCTTGTACTGCTTGTCCGGGTCGGCCCAGGTGTCGCTATAATGGAAGTTGAGGGCGAACTGCATGCCCGCCGCCTTGATGCGCTTGGCGAAGGCGATGGTGCTCTCGGTGCCGCAGAAGCCGTCGCGGGAGTAGCCACCCTGGGCTTCCGGGTTGACGAAAAGGCGCAGCCGGATCACGTTGAAGCCGTGCTTCGCCATGATCTGGAGGGGATCCATCTCAGTCCCGTCCACATCAAAATACTTGGTCCCGCGCGCCTCGGATGCCGGAATCTCGGACACGTCCGCTCCGATGCAGAAGAAAGGCGCCTGCTGGGCCCCGGCGCCATAGCTGGCGAACAAGCCGAACGCTATGGATAAGAGAATTGACAATCTTGGTTTCATATGAGTGGGATTGAAAATGCTTCAAATTTATTTGAAAAGCAAGGGGAGCATCTCGTTCAAGAAAATGCGCCAGTTGCTCCAGGTATGGCCGCCGTTCTTGGTATAGAAAGTATGCGGCATGCCATTCTCGGTCAGCACCTCGTCAAGGACCTTGGCGCCGGGATAGGCGAAATCGCTCGTGCCGGCAGCGAGCCAGTAGAGCTTGTAACCGGCTTTCTTGATGCCGAGCAGGCCGTTCACGAAGTCCTCGTTGCGGTTGCCGCCGCAACCCATCGGACAGATGTAGGCAAAGGTACCGGGGTATGCGGACGTGACGGACAGGGTATGTCCGCCGCCCATCGACAGCCCGGAGACGGCGCGGTACTCGGGTTTCGGCACCACGCGGTAGTGCGACTCGATGTAAGGGATGATGTCCTTGACCAGCGAGTGGATGTAACCGTCGCGGATCTGGCGGGCGGCAGCCGCAGCCTCCGCAGGAGCCGGAATCTGCAGGAACGGCGAACTGGACTGCGTGGCATTTCCGTTCGGCATGACGATGATCATCGGCTTGGCTTTACCCTGCTGGATCAGGTTGTCCGCGATGGCGGTCACGCGGCCCATGGATTCCCAGGTATCTTCGTCGCATCCGCCGCCGTGGAGGAGGTAGAGGACGGGATACTTGTTCTTCTTATTGGCCTTGTCTTCGTAGCCATAGGGGGTATAGACATACATGCGGCGCTCGAAGCCGAGCGTCGGCGAGTCATACCAGACCATGTTGAGGTTGCCGTGCTGTGTGGCTCCGTCATAGTTCTCGGAGACCCGGCCGGGCACAAGCAGGATGCTGAGCAGGCGTGTGCCGTCACGCTGGATGAGTGGATTGGCGAAATCCGGCACATAGACGCCGTCGATGTAGAAATTGTAAGTCCACAACTCGGGTGCCGGCGTATCGATGGTGCAGGACCAGACACCGTTCTCGCCACGAGTCATGGGAATCACGCCGACCTGGGTGTCCTGGACCAGCGGCCCATAGCAATTGTCATCGGGGTTCATCCAGGAGCCGTGCAGGCTCACGGTGATCGCCTGCGGGGCGGCGATGCTGAACGTCGTCCTGGATCCGTCGATTACCGGGGAGACGATCCGGGCGGGCTGAGGGACCACGGTGAGGTTATTCTGGCGGGGTTGCGCGATTACCGACAGCGGGAAGATCAGCATGCCGGCAATTAATGCAGATACTAGTTGCGGGGGTCTCATATGTAATTGGTTTATGTGTGTCTTTACAAAGTTCTCGATTATCTGCCAAATGCTTTAACACAAAAAAGACAGTTGCTGACACAATTAACCATTCGTATATCAAAGGGGTCAATTATTAAAAATTGTCCATTTAATGTCATGATTTTCTCATTCCAATCAATTACATTTGCAATATACATTAAAAAAATCATTATGTCCTGCTTTTTTTGTTCAATAATGAAGAAATTAATCTCCACAACCATGTTGCTGCTAGGCGTCTGTGCCGTTGCCGCGGCGCAGTCCCGGGAGATCACGAATTTCGATGCGGACTGGCGGTTCAAGCTCGGCGACAGCTCGAACGCCCAGACCGCCGGCTTCAACGACAAGTCCTGGCGCAACCTGGACCTGCCGCACGACTGGAGTATCGAACTGGACCCGGTTGAATCCGAACCCGGTGGCGGCGCGGTCGGGTATTTTCCGACGGGCATCGGTTGGTACCGCAAACATTTCTCGGTCCCCGGTTTCAGTAACGATAAACGCTACACCATCGAATTTGACGGTGTCTACATGAACAGCACCGTCTGGATCAATGGCCACGAACTGGGGACCTGGCCTTACGGCTATTCCAGTTTCTCGTATGACCTGACCCCCTACCTGAAAGCCAGCGGCAATGTCATCGCCGTCCGTGTGGACAATTCCCTGCAGCCCAATTCCCGCTGGTACAGCGGATCGGGCATCTACCGCCATGTCCGCCTGGTAGCCACCTCCAAGACCTATTTCGAGAAATGGGGCGTATTCAACTATACGCAGGAGATTCAGGGAGACAAAGCCGTCATCAAGATCCAGTCCTCCATCATCAATGAACTCAAATCCCGTATGAACGGGACCGTGCGGCACATTCTGCTTGACGCCAACGGGAAGCAGGTCGCCGACACCTCGGTCGTCGTCGAGATCCTGGCCGGGACCAAGCACCCGGTCGTCCAGACCCTGGTCGTGGAGAATCCGACCCTCTGGGACCTGGACAATCCCTATCTGTACACCCTCCGTTCCGTCATCCTCGATGGCAACAAAGAGCTGGACCGAGTGGATGACGTGCTGGGCATCCGCACCATCAATTATGACATCGATAAAGGCTTCCTGCTGAACGGGAAGCATGTCAAGATGTACGGCGTGAATGTTCACCACGACGGCGGCGCTGTGGGCGCGGCCGTGCCCGCCCGCGTCTGGGAGCGCCGGCTCGAGATCTTCAAGAGCGGTGGCTGCAACGCCATCCGCACCGCCCACAATCCGCCGGATCCGACCTTCCTGGACGCCTGCGACCGGGTCGGTATGTTGGTAATGGACGAGGCCTTCGACCAGTGGGTGGCTCCGAAAAATCCTTACGACTACAACCTCCACTTCTATGAGTGGCACGAGCGGGACCTCGCCGCCATGGTCATGCGCGACCGCAACCATCCTTCCGTGGTGATGTGGAGCATCGGCAACGAAATCAAGGACCAGTATACCGAAGTGGGCCCGGGTCTGGCCCGCGAAATGATCGCACAGTGCCACAAACTGGATCCGACCCGTCTGGTCACGGCCGGCAACGACGAGATCGCCTCCAATACCCCCGCCACGCCGGAATACCTGGCCGCCTTCGAGAACGACATCGTGGGCTACAACTATCCGGATCGCTGGCGTGAGCGCAAGGAACTGATGTATGCGATCGACAAGGCTGAATTCCCGAACCGTCGCGTCGTCGCGACCGAATCCGGCGGCAACGGCGGCAGCCGGGGCAACTATATATGGGGCGGCGGCCGCGGCATCGGCAACCTCGACACGGAAGAGCGGTGGAAATTCACCCTCCGCTATGACTATGTGATCGGCGACTTCATGTGGACCGGCATAGACTACTACGGGGAAACCCGCTGGCCCTCCAAGGGAGCCGGATCGGGCTACCTGGACAACTGCGGTTTCAAGAAAGACGGCTGGTGGTTCTTCAAGAGCATCTGGACGGACGAACCCGTGCTCCATCTGACCCCGTACTGGAATTTCCCAGGCCACGAAGGAGAAATCATGCGCCTGGGCTGCTACACCAACTGCGAGAGCGTCGAACTCTTCGTCAACGGCAAATCCTACGGAAGAAAAGGCATTGAATTCCCGCGCTTCGGCCTGACCCGGGGCTGGGGCCAGGGCAACGGACGATTCTTCCGCGGAACGACCACGGAACTTCACCTGGAATGGGATGTCGAGTACCAGCCCGGCGAAATCAAGGTCGTCGGCGTCAAGAACGGTCAGGAGATCACGGAGGTCGTACGCACCTTCGGCGATCCCGCCCGGATTCGCCTGTCGGTCGACCGTCCCGAATTCACCACGGACCCGGATGACGTCGCCCATGTCACCGTAGAGATCCTGGACAAGGACGGCAACCTCTGCAAGAACGCCTCCGACCATGTCAAACTGACGGTCAGCGGAGCGAAAGTGATCGGCATGGAGAGCGGCAACATGCGCGACCTCTCCCCGACCAAGTCTTCCGAGCGGGACGTCTGGTGCGGCATGGCCCTCGCCATCCTCGCCGCCGACAAGGCAGGCACTGTCTCCGTCAAGGCGGAAGCACCCGGCCTGCAAGGCGCTGAAATCACTTTCCGCGCTAAATAGCAGCCTGCCCCGCGTCAAAGAGAGCGGCCGACCGGTTCAAACCGATCGGTCGCTCTCTTTTCACCCTTCCGGACTAGAATCGATTGGGCCTGCCCGGGGTCGGAATGTTGTCCACGATGGCGGCACCCGCCGCGTGTTCTTTGCGGAGCGGCGCCGAGAGCGTAAGGTCCCGCACGGTCATCCGCACTTCACGCGTCCAGGTGCCCATCGTCACCGTACTGACCAGTACGCGGGGTTCGCCGATCAGCGCAACCCGGACCTCTTCGCAGTCCGCACCGCTGCCCAGATAGAAGCGATGGCCGATGCGGATGCCCGGAGTCTCGGCAATGACGATCTGTTGCGCACCGGCAGGAGCAGCCTCCTGCAGGTTGGTGGAGAGCTGGAACTTGAAATCGGCCATGTTATCATCACTGTCGCTGCCGTCGGGATAGCGTCCGGTGCTCAGATCCGGCATCACGGAAACGGGGCCCGCACTCATCCAACCGCGATTTTCAGGCTCGACGCGGAGGTGGATGTAGTTGCCGTATTCATCCAGGCCGGACTGACCGTGGAAGCCCTCGGAGAGCATCGGATCCACAACCGTACCCCAGTTGAGGCAATCCACGACATTTCCGGAAGCATCATACAAGGCCATGTTCCCCATCCTGCCGAGGGCCGGGCCGCCGAACAACTGGTCTGCCGGCCTGTTGCCCTGGTAACCTGCTTCCACGACACTTGCATCGCTGATGATCTCGTCGATGGGATGATGCTGCTTCAGCGGTTCGTTCAACTCGATTTCGTAGATGAGCGCCAGGACCGGCTCATTGCTGGAATGATCGTATTTCGAAGCCGGCGTGAAACTGATTCCGCTACCATTGCAGCTGAAAGGCATATTGGCGGAGTGGAAGAACTTGAGCGGTTCCTCGATATCCAGGCCCGTACCCGCTTCCGCGAGGCTCATCGGACCCCGTCCCGGACTCACGGATGAGGCCGTGCCGACTTTCGTGACCTTGACATATTCGATGCCGTGGCCCTCGCTGTCGATGTCCAGGCGGATGACGTCGCCGACGCTGATATTTTCGACGGAAGAGACTTTGATATTGGTGTCTCCCGGCCTGGCGTCATAAGCCAGATAAGCCTGGGTGCCTGGTTTTCCGACGGAAGTCACGGTCACGACTTCATATTTCTCCAGATTCGCAACGGGTGCGGGATAGGTGGCGCCATAGCCGATCGCCATCTTGCCGCCTTCGCGGAAGCCCAGGGTACTGGCCACCGGGACATTCGTCGAACCGGCCGGGATGGTAATGACCGGTCCGTCCGGCAGCGGCTGCCACAGGGTGGTCGGCGTACCTGGTTCATTCGCCCCGCGGCCGAACGGTCTCGCCTGTGCAGGATCCGGCTCGTAGCCGCCGACCCGGGCGATGGTATGCCGCTCGCCGCCGACGCTGATCTCGTCACCCGCCTGCATTCCCGTCACATCCCGCACATAGAGCACCTTGTCTCCGCGGGATGCCTCGACGGCAAGGCCGGAAGTGGAGAGGCCCAGCAGATAGAAACTTTTGGGTGCCAGTTTCGTCCCCTTGTCGATCTTGATGGTCGAGAAATACGGAAGGGTGGATGCGTGGTGGATCAGCTCCCAGCCGGACAGCTTCACCGGGCGGTCGCCGGCGTTGTAGAGTTCGATGAAAGAGTTGGTCTTGTTCACCCCGTCGCCAATGCGGAATTCGTTCAGACGCACCGGAGCGACGTTGCGCACCTTCTCGACCGCCGTCTCGGAACGTTTCGTCCCGCGCCCGTCCGTCCAGGCGGCCACGGCGGTCAGATCACCGTTGAAAGACTTGCGGCCTGAGACGATTTCAAATTCAGCAACGACCGTCTGGCCGGGCAGAACATCGTAGCGCACAACCCGCTCCCCTTCCCTGCTTCCTGCCAAACGGACTTTCCAGCCGTGCGGGGCACGGATGCCCAGCACGAGGTCGCGGATGGTCTCGCGGGTCGTATTGACGAAGGTGACGGTGGTGAATCCGCTCGACTTCGGGCTGAAAGTCTGCAGGTTGTTCGGGGCGGCCGTCTTGTCGGAAGCGCTGATGGCCAGACGTTGCACATCATAGCCCGCGGCGACGACATTGGCCTGGATCTGCTGGTTGAGGACTTCGGTCGGGAAGGTACCCGGGGCCGTCATCGCCCCCTCATAGAAGGTGCCGGATGAGTAGTTGTTGTTGTCGCCGCCGTTGCCCAACAGGATGGCGCCCTGCTTGCGCATCGGATCGTAGCTGTTGCGGTTGTTGCGGATGCGCGGACCGTCGAACATCGTAATGAGCTCCCCGCTTTGGGCATCTCCGCCCATCGAGCGCCAGTGGTGCGGCTCTCCGTCGGCCGTCGCCGTGACGAAGCGCCAGGTGATGCTCGGGAGTCCCGCACAGTATTTATCGTTCGGATCCGGGTTGACGCAACCCACGAGGTTATTCTCCTGGTCGGTCATGATCCAGGGGCCGGGGGCGTCGCCGTGGTACCAGAGCGGCTGGTTGCCATAGTAGGTGGTCTCCATCGTGCCGTCACCGTCGTCACGGCTGTCGGTCTCGGCGTTGCCATAGTCGAAGCAGCAGCCGGAGTTGAAATGGTGGCCGTTGATGACCCAGTACTGGCCTTCGGCCTGGTCATCCACCGCCGTGCCGTGCGGGTCGTTCTGCCGCAGGCCCATCCCGGGCACGATGAAGATTCCATATACTTTGTGGCCCATCAGGGTCACGGGCGCCATGTCGGCTATGGGCAAGGTGTCGAATCCGCCCAGCGCCGCCCCGATGAATGCACCGCGCGGGGCCTGATACAGGTGATTCTGTTTGCCGGATTGGTCATAGAGGACGGTCACCCAGCAGGTGGTGTTCCGGCAGAACGCATCCTGCGCCGCAGCGTCGGCATAACCGCCCGGATCACCGGGCGAAGGAGGCACGACTCCGATATCGAGGGTTTTGCCGTCCGACTGGCGCATCACCTGGTACAGCGGGCCGTCGTAAGCGGCATACAAAGCGCGGGTAGAACTGTGGGCGGCCACGCAAGGAGCGCCCCCGGCAGCATAAACATCGCAGGGGCCCTCGGGCCGGGAGGGGATCCCTTCCGACGAAGCCGCAGCGGCCAGAGCCGCCGCCACGGCCACCGGAACCGCCACGGCGGCGGCAAAGAGTCCGTAAAGTGTTTTCTTGGCAAGCATAATGGAATGAATCTGAGAACTGGTTATTCAGATTGCAAGTTAGCGATTCTTCCGTTTTTTTCAGAGATGAAGTTTAATCCGTTTCGGACAGATTCTGTTCATTTTTCCCGAAAAGGGCGTATTTGTCGGATTATTTCGTTAAATTCGGCCAAGATTGTAACACCTTTTCCTCAATAATTTTGCTTATGCTCAAGAGAATCCTGATCGCCGCCGGCCTGCTGGCCGCCCTGACTCTTTCCGCCCAGCCGCGCGGCAACGTCCGCGGGACCGAGGTCGTGGATCCTGATGCCCACGATCCCGTGGCCGCTTTCTGCGACGGCCGCTATTATGTGTTCACCACCGGTATGACCGTGATGTCCTCGGCCGACCTGAAGACCTGGCGCTTCGAGGACCGCGTCCTGCCCGAGACCCCGCAGTGGGCCGTGGACAAGGGCTTCCGCGGCATGCCCTGGGCCCCGGACATCCAGTACCACAACGGCCTGTGGTACATCTATTATTCGTATTCCCGCTTCGGCAAGAACACCTCCGCCATCGGCGTGGCCACCAACAAGACCCTCAACCCCGCCTCCCCCGACTTCAAATGGGAGGACCAGGGCATGATCGTCGAATCCATCCCGGGCCGCGACGAGTGGAATGCCATCGACGCCAACATGATCGTGGACGAGGACGGCACCGGCTGGCTGTGCTTCGGCTCCTTCTGGCGGGGCATCAAGATGTTCAAGCTCGACGAGACGCTCACCCGCATGGCCGAGCCGCAGGAATGGTATCCGCTCTGCCGCCGTCCCGAAGGCACCGCCAAGGACATCGCCGGCAAGGATGACGGCCTGCAGCCCGATCCGCGCGGCACCGACTTCGACGCCGGCAACGGCGCCGTGGAAGCCCCGTTCATCTTCCGCCACGGCGGCTACTACTATCTCTTCGTCTCCTACGACCTCTGCTGCCGCGGCAAGAACAGCACCTACAACGTGGTCGTCGGACGCTCCGAGAAGGTCACCGGTCCCTACATCGACAAGGACGGCGTGTCCCTGATGTACGGCGGCGGCACCCTCGTCGCCAAGGGTGACGACCGCTACGCCGGCATGGGCCACTGCGCCGTGGTGAACTTCGGCGGCAAGGACCTGATGTTCCTGCACGGCTACGACGGCCAGGCCGACTACCGCTCCAAACTCCTCGTCAAGGAAATCGCCTGGACCCCCGACGGCTGGCCGACCCTGAAGAAATAAACCAGCCCCCGGATACAAGAAAACGGCCTTCGGAATGCTCCGAAGGCCGTTTTTGATGAATGACTACCGTCTAGAAGACCTCGTCGACGGTCTCTTTGTAGTCGTCGAAGGACGGTGCGGGGACGTCGTTGCGCGGGCCGAAACTGCGACGCGGACGGTCGCCGCCCCGGTGCTCGCCACCGCGGCCTTCCCGGCCACCCTCGCGGCGCTCGCCTTCGCGACGCTCTCCACGATCTCCGCGGTCACCGCCACGACGCTCGCCACGCTCACCACGGTCACCACCCGGACGGCGCTCACCACCGCGGTCGCCGCCTTCGCGGCGCGGGCCCCGGTCACCGTCGCGGCGCGGTCCGCGCTCGCCACGGCCCTTCGGCTCGACATAGCCCTCGGGCTTCTCGGTGAGGGCGCGCATCGACAGGCGCATCTTGCCGGTCTTGGGATCGATCTCGAGGAGCTTGACGTCGACCTCGTCGCCGACCTTCAGCACATCCTCGACCTTGTCGGTCTTGTTCCAGGCGATCTCGCTCACGTGCAGCAGGCCTTCCTTGCCCGGCAGGATCTCGATGAACGCACCGAACTCCAGGATGGATACGACACGGCCGTGATAGACCTGTCCGGCCTCGGGAACGGCGCAGATACCCTTGATCCAGTCGAGGGCCTTCTGCATGTTGTCGGCGTTGTCGGAAGCGATATCCACGACACCCTCGGTCAGGTTGGTGCCCGGGATCGGCTCCTCGTCGATGTTGATGACGCAGCCGGTCTCCTTCTGGATCTTCTGGATGGTCTCGCCGCCCTTGCCGATGACCGCACCGATGAATTCGGCCGCGATGCGGAGCTGGACGATGCGCGGCACGAAGGGCTTGTAGTCCTCACGGGGCTCGCTGATGGTCTTCAGCATCTCGCCCATGATGTGCAGGCGTCCCTGACGGGCCTGCTCGAGGGCCTTCGCGAGCACCTCGTAGGACAGACCGTCCACCTTGATGTCCATCTGGGTGGCGGTGATACCGTCGGCGGTGCCGGTGACCTTGAAGTCCATGTCGCCGAGGTGATCCTCGTCGCCGAGGATGTCGGTGAGGATGGCGTAGCGGTCATTGGGGCGCTCCGCGTCGGTGATCAGGCCCATCGCCACACCGGCGACCGGCTTCTTGATCTTGACGCCCGCGTCCATCAGCGCCAGGCAGCCGCCGCACACGGAGGCCATCGAAGACGAACCGTTGGACTCGAGGATATCGGAAACCACGCGCACGGCGTAGGGATTCTCGGGAGCAAGGGGCACGACGGGCTTGAGGGCGCGCATCGCGAGGTTGCCGTGGCCGATCTCGCGACGGCCGGGGCCGCGCTGCGGCTTGGCCTCGCCGGTGGCGAACGGCGGGAAGTTGTAGTGGAGCACGAACTGCTGGTCGCCCTGGATGAGCACCTCGTCCATCTCCTTCAT
>JAEEVG010000111.1 GCA_016290835.1 Bacteroidales bacterium
TTCGGCAACCTCCCCGAAGGCTACATCCTGCTCCAGGACCACGGAGATCACGTCTCCTACAAGAACATCAAGATCAAAGAACTCCCCTGACGAGCCAAGCTATGGAAGTCAATGTCTATTCGCAATATTTCGCGGCACAGGGGCTCTTTTCCGGCGTAGAGCGCCGGGGGGCCCTGGTGCTGCTGATCTCGGATTCCGACGCCGGGACCATCTCCTACCGGGCGGCGGTGTCCTTCTTCCCGCACCGCGACGAAGAGGACTTCGCCGTCTCCTATGACGCCTATTTCGAGAAAGAACTCTACCGCGCCCCCGGCCGCCGGTCGCGCAAACGCGAGGCAGCCCTGCTGGAGACACTCAGAGATGAGATCGACGCCCTCGCATCGGAGCAGGGCGCCACGGTCGATTGGGAGCAGCCCTTGGGCGACGCGCGCCGGGACTAGTCCCTACAGCAGGTGCTCGAGGAGGCCGGAGCGCTCGACATAATCCACGAAGGCCCGGTTGACCAGGCGGATACCGCCGGGGGTGGGATAATGCCCCGTGAAATACCAGTCACCCGGATGGTCCGGACACGCCAGGTGCAGGCCCATGATGCTCTGGAACACCAGTTCGACCGGCGTCTCCATCCCCTCCGGGCGCAACATCTCGACAATCTTCCCGTTGATCTCCTCGACGGAGAACGGCTCATAAATGGCACGCACGAAATTCTCCTGGGCATCCGGCTGCTGCTTGCATTTCCAGTAAGTCTGGGTGATGACCTCGTGCAGGCAGCGCTCCCGGAGCAGCTCGATGGCCGCCCGGAAGGCGCAGAGCTCCTCCAAATGCGACATGTCGATCCCGTAATAATCCGGATAGCGGATCTGGGGAGAGCTCGACACCATCACGAGCTTCTTGGGATGCAGCCGGTCCAGGATCTTGAAGATGCTCTCCCGCAGCGTCGTGCCCCGCACGATGCTGTCGTCGATGATGACCAGGTTGTCCTGGCGCGGCCGCAGGCAGCCGTAGCTGATGTCATAGACGTGCGCCGCCAGGTCGTTCCGCGCTGAATTGTCCGTGATGAAGGTACGCAGCTTGATGTCCTTCCAGACCACCTTCTCCGTCCGGATCTCGTCGTGGAGGAGGCGGAATCCGCCGATCATACCGTAAAAAGCCACCTCGGCCGTATTCGGAATATAGGAAAAGACCGTATTGTCCACATCGCCTCCGATCGCCTTCAGGACGGGCTGGACCAACTGCTCGCCCAGGCTCTTCCGTTCCCGGTAGATATCGCGGTCCGATCCGCGGCTGAAATAGATGCGCTCGAAAGAACAAGCGCTCAGTTTCTGCGCCGGCAGGATCTGCTCCAGGGCCACTTCCCCGCTCCGGCGGACGATCAGCGCCTCCCCGGGCTTCAGTTCGTGAATATCCTCCGCCTGCAAGTCGAAGGTCGTCTGGATCACGGGGCGCTCGCTGGCCACGGCCACCTTCTCCTCGTCCCGGTACCAGAATGCGGGGCGAATGCCCCAGGGATCCCGCATCGCGAACATCTCGCCGCTGCCCGTCATTCCGCACATCACATAACCGCCGTCGTAGTGAACCATCGTCGAGCGCAGCACGTTGGCCATCTGCACGTGGTCGTCGATATAGCGGGTAATCTCCCCATTCTCCAAACCCATCTGCCCGGCCTCGGCGAACAGCCGCTCCACCTCGCGGTCCAGGCGGTGCCCCATCAGCTCGAGGGTGATGTAGGCATCGCCATACTGGCGCGGAGACTGACCCTGCCGGGTCAGGAGCTGGAAGACCTCGTCGATGTTGGTCATATTGAAATTGCCGCAGAGACAGAGATTCTTCGCCCGCCAGTTGTTCCGGCGCAAGAAAGGATGGACGAAGGTCAGGCCGCTGCGGCCCGTCGTCGAATAGCGCAGATGCCCCATGTAGAGCTGGCCGATGAAATTCGGATCCACCCGCTTGAAGATCTCCGTGATGGCATCCGATCCTTCCGCGCGTTCGCGGAACATATACTCGGAGCCCACCTCGGCCTCGAGATCGACGCAGGCGATGCCCGCTCCCTCCTGGCCGCGGTTGTGCTGCTTCTCCATCAGCAGATAGAGTTTGTCCAGCCCGTAACGGGCCGTCCCATACTTCTGGCGGTAATGCTCGATCGGCTTCAACAGGCGGATCAGCGCCACGCCGCACTCATGCTTAAGCTCTTCCATTTTCGGAATATAAATATACTACTTTTTTCTCAATTATAGCAGCTTTC
>JAEEVG010000070.1 GCA_016290835.1 Bacteroidales bacterium
ACGCCGCCGCCGATCACCACGAGCTCCTTCGGCTGCTCCTTGAGCGCGAGGATCTCCCGGTTGGTCACGATCACGTCGCCGGCTTCCTTGAGGCCCGGGAACGGAGGCACGACGGCCTCGGAGCCGGAGCAGATCAGCAGGTTGCGGGCCGTGAACTCCTTGTCGCCGGCGCTGATGGCGATGCCCTCGGCGCTGCGGCCCTGGATGGTCGCCCAGTCGCTGACGACCTCGACCTTGAAGCCCTTCATCGCGGCCTTGATGCCGCCGACGAGTTTGCGGACAACCTTGTCCTTGCGGGACACGAATTCTTCGTATTTGTACGCGGGGTCCTTGACATAGACGCCGTAGTGGTCGCCCTGGACGGCGTAGTTGTAAACCTTGGCGCTGTAGAGAAGGGTCTTGGTGGGGATGCAACCTTCGTTGAGGCACACCCCGCCGAGGGCCTTCTTCTCGAAAAGGACGACCTTCAGACCGGCTGCACCGGCCCGTTCTGCGGCCACATAACCACCGGGACCGCCGCCGATAATCGCTAAATCGTACATAATAGGAGATGGATTAGAATTCAACTTCGAGGTTTTCGATCTCCACGGCCACCTGCTTCAGGAAGCGGGTCGCTTCGCCGCCGTCGATGGCGCGGTGATCATAGGTCAGGGACAGGCCCATATACGGCACGAAGGCATAGACTCCGCCGCCGAGGTCCTTGGGACGCGGGACGATGGTGCCGACGCCGAGGATGGCGCTCTGCGGGACATTGATGATGGGGGTGAACCACTCCACGCCGAATCCGCCAAGGTTGGACACCGTGAAGGAAGCGGCCTCGCTGGCGAGCAGGTCGGGGTTGATGCTGCCCTTCTTGCAGTCGTCGGCCACCTTCTTGAGGTTCTTGCTCAGGCCGACGATGTTGAGGTCTTCGGCGTGCTTGATGGCCGGAACCATCAGGCCGCGCTCGGTATCGACCGCGCAGCCGAGGTTGACGGTGTTGAACAGGCGCATCGCGTCGCCCAGGCAGTGGGAATTGACTTTCGGGAACTTCTGCAGGGCCTTGATGACGGCGAAGCAGACGAAGTCGTTGATCGTGATGTTGGCATCGATGCGTCCCTCTTCGAGGGCCTTCTTGGCCTTCTTGCGCAGGGCCTGGACGCGGCGGGCGTCCGCACCGAGCATATGGGTGAGCTGGGCGGTGTTCTGCAGGGAGTTGTACATGCTCTTGGCAATGAGCTTGCGCATATTGGACATCTTCTCCACCTTGAACTCCTCGCCTTCGCCGGCGATATCGGTGTGCGTAGGCTGCCAGACCTTGAGGTCGGAACCGGTGACCATCCCGCCGATGCCGCTTCCGCGCTCGGGGGCTGCGAAGCCGCCGGCGGCGGCCATCGCCTTGGCGAGCCCGCTCTTCGGGGCGCCTGCGGCGGCGATCACATCGCGCGCAATGATGCGGCCATAGGGGCCGGTACCGGCCACCTGGGCGGTATCGACGCCTTTCTCGGCGGCGATTTTACGGGCGCGCGGGGACACGGGTGCGCCGGCCACGACGGCTCCTGCGGCAGGAGCGGGTGCGGCTTCCGCGGGGGCTTCTTCGGCCTTGGGCGCCTCGGCGGCGGCAGGAGCCTCGGGGGCGGCGGACGCCGCTCCGTCCGGGGCGAATTCGGCGAAAGACTCGCCCTCCGCGCCGATCACCATCACGTTGGTGAGCACGGGGATCTCGTCGTTGTCCTGGAAGAAGCACGCGAGGACGGTGCCTTCGAATTTGGACTCCTCGTCGAAGGAGGCCTTGTCGGTCTCATAGCTGAAAAGGATGTCGCCGACGGCTACTTTGTCGCCGACCTTTTTCTTGAATTCAGTGACGATGCAACTCTCCACTGACTGGCCCTGTTTGGGCATGATCACTACATTTGCCATGATGTTTATTTAGTTAACTGTTTGTTTGCGGTAGTTGTATCCGGCCTGATCGAGGACCGGGAACTCGTGTTCTTGCAGGACCCGCAGGAAGCGGGTGTAATCGCGGCGCTCCGGCTGGCACCATTGCACCTCGGCGATGGCGAGCATGCGCGGCAGGAGCATATATTCCAGGTATTCGGGGGTGCTGATGTATTCGGTCCAGAGGTTCGCCTGCACCCCGAGGATGTGGTGGGTGTGCTCCGGGGCGATTCCCTCGAGCGGATCCAGCGAATAGACCTTCTCCAGGGGCAGGTTGCCGCCGATGGCGAGCGGTTCGGCATCGTGGTCCCCGGACTGATAGTAATCGAAGTAGCAATGCGAATTGGGCGTGAGGATGGCGTCGAAGCCTTTGGCGGCCGCCTCCTTCGCTCCGGCGGTGCCCCGCCAGGACATCACGGTCGCGCCGGGGGCGAGCTCGCCCTCGAGGATTTCGTCCCAGCCGATGACCTTCTTGCCCTTGGTGGCGAGGAAGTCCTGGATGCGCTTGGTGACGTAGTTCTGCAGATACTGTTCGGCGGAGAAGCGCTCATCGCCGACCAGGCCGAGTTCGCGGATCTTCGCCTGGCATTCGGGGCAATTCTTCCATTCGTCCTTGGGGCACTCGTCCCCGCCGATATGAATGTATTCGCCCGGGAAGAGTTCGGCCACTTCGGACAGCACGCCCTCCAGGAATTGGAAGGTGCTCTCCTTACCCACGCAGAGGACCTGCTTGGAGATGCCCCAGATGGTCCAGGTGGCGTAGGGGCCGCCGGTGCAGCCGAGTTCGGGATAGGCGGACATCGCAGCCAGCATATGGCCGGGGAGGTCCACCTCGGGGACGACGGTGATGCCGCGCTCGGCGGCGTAGGCAACCACCTCGCGGATCTCGTCCTGGGTATAGAAACCGCCATAGCGGATATGGTCGTTGGAGGAGAAGTCTTCCCCGATCATCGTGCCCTCGCGCCAGCAGGCGATCTGGCTGAGCAGCGGGTAGGACTTGATCTCGATGCGCCAGCCCTGGTCGTCGGTGAGGTGCCAATGGAAACGGTTGAGCTTGTAGTAGGACATCACGTCGAGGTAGCGCTTGACTTCGTCCACGCTCCAGAAGTGGCGGGAGGAGTCGAGGTGCATGCCGCGCCAGCGGAAGCGGGGCGCGTCCTGGATCTCACAGCAGGGAAGGACCCATTTTTCCCGCTCGGCGATATGGCTGCCGTAGATGGCCGCGGGCAGCATCTGCCGGAGGGTCTGCAGCGCATAAAGCACGCCGCCAAGTCCGTTGGCCCTGATGACGGCCTTGTTGGAAGCGACTACGATGGAATAGGCTTCGGGCTCGAGGTTGTCGTCCTGCAGGAAGATCATCCCCTTGAGTTTGCCCGACTGCAGGGCTTCGTGGAGCCCGAGAGGCGAGGAGATGGTGCAGGTCTTGCCGCTGACATAGCCCAGCTGGCCGGCAAATTGTCCGACCGCCTTCAGGGCCGCGGCATCCAGGGCGGGATCGCAGCGGAAAGCGATGCCGGACACCCGCAGGCTGCCCTTATGCAACTCGGCCTGCCGGGGCTGGGGAACGATCTGCTCGAGCGCGTTTGCGCGCGCGTACACGCAAAACAAGCAAAGAATCAAGATAGACAATAAATGTTTCATCTTGTAAAGATAATCAATAAATCAGTAACCCGAGCACGCCGGCGCCCAAAATAATGGCAATCGGCCCGGCTTTTTTGGTGATGCCGAGCAGGAAGGCGGCTCCGAAGATGGCCCACGCTTTCCAGTCCGGGAAATTCTCGGTCAACAGGTTCACCTGCGGCTGCCCCGCGGACCATTGCGTCTTGAAGATGAGCACGAGGGCGGCCGCCCCGATCAGGCCGGCCACGGCCGGGCGCAGGGCCCGCATCACATCGGCGAAGGTACGGCCTTCATGGAACTTGTTGAAGGCCTTCATAATCAAGAAGAAAACGAAGAAAGAAGGGAGTACCACCGCGAAGGTGGCAAGCGTGGACCCGAGCATCCCGGCGGTCGTCCCGAAGCCGGCGCCCTGCATCACCTCGTAGCCCACGTAGGTGGCGCAGTTGATCCCAATGGGGCCCGGGGTGGACTGGGAGATGGCCACGATGTCCGTGAAAGTCTCCTGGCTGATCCAGCCGTGGGCCGTGACGACCTGTCCCTGGATCAGCGAGAGCATCGCCCCGCCGCCGCCGAAGTTGAACAGGCCGATGAAGAAGAAGGTGAAGAATAGTTGTCCCAGCAGCTCGATCATCTCTTTTTCTGTTTAAGCAGGGACACGGATGTGGCGACGCAGAGGGTCGTGAGAATGATCCAGATGGGGGAGACCTTCAAGAAGGCGACCCCGAGCAGGGAGGCGAGCGCGATGGCCCAGGTCCACCACTCCTTGCAGCCCGTACGGGCCAGGCGCACGGCGGGCACGAGGATGAGGGCCACGGCGGCGGGACGGACCGCCTGGAAGATGCGGCGCACGATGTCATTCTCCTTGAATTCGGTGAAGAACATCGCAATCAGCAGGATGATCACCAGGGAGGGGAGCACGGCGCCGATCGCGGAGACGATGCTGCCCTTGAGGCCCCGGATCTTGTGGCCGGTAAAGATGGCCATGTTGACGGCGAGGATCCCCGGGGCGCTCTGCGCCAGCACGATGATGTCCTGGATGTCCTCGGCGGAGATCCAGCCCCGCCGGGTCATCTCCTGCTCGATGAGCGGGAGCATCGCGTAGCCGCCCCCGATGGTGAACGCCCCCATCTTGGCGAAAACGCAGAAGAGCTTCCAGAGAGAAACTTTTTCGGGTTTAACGATATTCGATAGTTGTGACATCCTCGTCATAGACAAGACCGGGTGTGGCTCCTTTTTTCAGATAGATCTTCTCAAGATGCGGATTGCCTTCCGCATTGACGCTTCGGAGGGTAGAGTTTCCGGTCAGATCCAGCGAACTCAGTTGATTACCGGTGCAATCCAAGCTCCAAAGCAGGTAGCAAGTTGATACATCAAGGGTTTTCAGTTGACATCCGCCGCACATCAGATGTTGCAGGAATTTCAGATCAGTCAAATCAATCCGGGTCAGCGGATTATTACGGCAGTTTAGATCGGTCAGCCTGGGAGCACCGGTCAAATCCAACTCGGTCAGTTGATTGTTAAAGCATTGGAGGTCGGTAAGGTGCTCGTTATTCCGCACAATCAACGTTTCAAGCTGATTATCACAGAGATCGGCGGAACCAAGCCCGGAGCACGCGGATAAGTCGATATGGCGAAGTTGGTTCCAGGTCAGGACGAGTTGGGACAGCGACGGCTTCTGTCCCAGCTCGATTGTCTCGAGCGAGTTGCTGTCGGCGAAGAGGTATTGCAGGGCGGGGCAGTCCGAAACATCCAGGCTGGTAAGTTGGTTGGTGCTCAGCTGCAGTTCGTTCAGTTGAGGGTGATTTCCGGTCAGGAAAGTATGCAACTGATTGCATTCCGCTTCTACGGTGATCAGGTTCCGGCAGTCGCGGATATCCAGGCTTTGGATTTGATTGTGGGAGATATTGATCCATTCCAGCTTAGTCATGCCGCTAAGGTCCGGAGCTTCGGAGAGTGCGGACGCCTGGCAATTGATTGTGATCATTGCGACACATCCGCTGGTGTTCAAAGAACGCATGACAGCAGAGAGACAGTTCAACTCTTCAAGGTGGGCGAGACCATGCACATCAATGCTTGTCAACGAATGGTTGTAAGTAGCTTCCAGCTTTCGCAAGGCAGGACAGCCACTGGCATCCAGATGGGTGAGAGCATGGTTGTTCTCGAGGAAGAGGTCCTCCAGTGACCGACATCCGTTCAATACGATTTCGCTCAAGTTTTGATTTCCTGATAAGCCTAAGCGCTTAAGTTGTTTACAAGTGCTGAGATCCAGGGATTCGATCTTCGTGTCTGTGAGCTCCAGCCGTTCAATTCCGCTTCCGGATTCCAGCAGTAGGTTTTTGATATTGTTGATATATAATGACTTAATGTTTTTATGTGTGCGCAGATCCAGGGTAACGTTATAGGAACTGCAGTAGATCTGCTGGAGCGATGTGAAATACTCCAACCCCGACAAATTGTAACAATAAGACGGAATATCCATCACCGTTGCAGCTTCTGCTTCGTCCAGCGAGATACAACGATCTCCGTTGTGGTCGAATCGCTGGAGACAATAACTGCGAAAGTTCTGGTCAGGGATCGGAATATCGCTGGCACGTTGCAGAATGGTGATCGTCTGAGTCTCTCCCATACAGGTCAAATAGACGGCCCCTTCCCGCGCGGCAGATCGGTTCAATTGGATGGACAGGGTTAATTCGGCTCCCTCCATCGCTTTGGTTGAAATGAGCTCGATCCAGTTTTGTGCTTCGGGGGCGATGTCGATCGTGACGGGGGCGGTCCGCCAGAAAGGAATGGTCAGGACCTGTGCCTGGTCGGAGAGTTCGTACCCGTCAACATCAATCAGCACGCCTTGTTTATGTCCTTGCGTGACGGTGATGGTCTGTTCGTTGCCGCCGGAGCAGACCGTGACGGTGCAGTTGCGCTCGGCGTGTCCGGTGTTCTCCTCGCAGACGATGGTCAGGTCGGTGGCATCGAAGACGCCGCCGTTGCCGGAATCCGGGATTACCCGGCACCACGGGGCAGAGGCTTTGGCTGTCCAGGACCGGGTGGATACAAGATTTACTTGCGTTCCTCCCGCCGGACTCTCGAACGAAACGGAAGTCTGTCCAAGCTCAAGCCTGGCCGGCAGTTCCTTCTGGCAGGAGGCGAGAAGCAGGCAGATGACAGGAATCAGGGCTGAGAATCGTTTCATGGCTTACTTCCGTTTGATGCTGGTACTCTGGAACCACAATCCGGCCGACAGATTCACAGACGGGGCGACCTTCCGCTGACGGCTGTTGTACATCTGGTTGCAGGATAGTTTGAACTGTAAAAACCGGTTTGATTGTTCCGGATACCGAGAACTTAGCGAGACGGTCCGACCAATCAGGAAGTCGGCGCATACGCCTCCGCAAAAGGACAGCCCGCCCACAGGCTTCCGGGTAACATACTCCTCGAAATTCCGGGTGGAATATCCCGGGCCTCCGTAAAGCGAAAAACGCCATTTGTCGTTTCTGGCCACTTCTCCGCGATATAACGTGAAGGCGCTCACGTAGGGGACCAATTTGCGGTTCAGTCCCAGATAATGGCGCTTGAACGGACTGGCTCCGACATTAATTTCTGCCTGGAATCCTCCCCGCTCATGCCCGAATTCGTAAACGACGGCAAGTCCGGCCGAAGGATAGACCAGTCTCCCCTGGTCGCCGAAGGGGATATTGGAAAACAGACCGACCGTGACACCATGATGGAAGACGGCCGTCTCGTACTGGATCTTCGAGACATCGAAAGAATCGCGGGCGACCATGTATTTCGTGTAGTCACCCGTCGCATGGGCTGCCTCCCGGGCCGCCTGGAAGCGCTGGTTAAATTCTTTTTCCTTCTCCTTATCCTTATCGAAAGTGAACAGGAGTTCATCCCGAAGGATCCGGGCGTAATATTCCAGGATGTCAAAGTCTTTGCGGACAACAGAGAGCCGGGCCTCGTTCATGGCTTCTGCCTTGACCCAGGACATATAAGGGAGTATGGCTCCGGTATAATCCATATACTTGTAAGTGACACCATCTTTCCGGACTACTTTCTTGTCCCTGAGCAAGGTGAAAGAAACAAAGTAATCGGGGGAGTCGGCCTCATCGGCCACCCGGAACCCGCTCCAGTCCGGAAGGCCTTCCTCCCAACGCCGAACATCCTGCGCCCAGCAGCACACCATGGCGGACGACAGCAAAAGAACCAAGGAGAGCAAAAACTTTTTCATAACGGCGATTCTTTATCTGATTTTGGTCCAGGCCCAGCCATAGTTGCCCGTCACAGTCTTGAACGTGATCGTATTGCCTTGCAGGGTCATCCGGACAAAGGACGGGTCGATGCCGGTTCCTGCCAGGTCGTTCTCTTCCAGCCGGTAGAAATAGTATGCTCCCAATTGACGGTCCCAGACGATGTGCTGGCGGATGCGATGGGAGATAAAAGAGCTGCCCACCATAATCGGGAGGGTATATTCGAAGATCCAGTCCTTCCCGGATGCAAATATCCGGGCGGAAGTTATGGCATCCCGTCCTTCCACGGGAAGGGTGTTAATCTGGTTTAGGGTGCCGGAATAAATAGCTGTCAGTCGATAATTACCGCTGATTTCGTCCATCCGGGTCTCCAGCTCCTGCTTGCTCTCGCAACCGGTCAGGGCCGCGAGCAGGAGGATGCCGGACAGAAATCGTCTCCAGGGCAGGTGTTTAATGGCCATTCTATTTGTAAATGATTTTTGTCCAGTTGGATGTGTATGCCAGCTCCTCGTATTCATGTCCTGCGATCAGATAAAGCATCCTGAGCTCCCGACAATCACAGACATCGATTGTCCCCAGCTCCGGACACGGGGTCAAGTCCAGGGTATCGACCTTGGTATACTCCATAAAGAAGTTGGAAAGCTTCTGACAATCCGACAAATCGAGCGTCTCCAGCGGGAGCCACGACAGAAAGAGGATCTCCAGTTTCCGCAGTCCGCTCAGTTTGAGCTGCTTGATCTCGGATTCCATACAGGTTACTCTTTTCAGCGACGGGAAGCCGGAAAGATCCAGGGCTTCGGATTGGAAACCGCTGACTTGCAGGGATTCCAGGAGGGGGCACCCGGTAATCCGGTAGTCTTGCAGGGCAAGGACTCCCTCCATGCTGGCCTCTCGCAGGGCGGGCAGGTTCTCAAGATGGATGCGTTCCGCTCCGGGAAGATTGAGGAAACAGCTTTTCAGCGAGGGGAAATCTTGCACATCAAATGACTTGATCAGGGGACACCCTATAATACGCAATTCGGACAGGGACTTGCAGTTCCGGAAATCCAACTCCCGGATTATCGAATTCTGTCCCAATGTCAGGGTGGATACGGACGGGCACCCGTTTATCTCCAGCCGGGTCAGTGCTGTCCCGTGCAAATCTACCTCCTTCAACGTCGGAAGATCGGACAGGATCAGTTCCCGGACTCCTTCATAGACCTGGAGGGTTTTTAACTTCTTGAAGGGACGGAGATCAAGAACCTTGACCGGGGCCCTGCAGGTGATTCCCGAAAGGTTGACGAAATGCTCCAGACCGGCGACTGAATTTATTCCATAAGATAAGTTGACGCTTCCGGTCGCCAGCAGCGCCTCATCGTAACTGATCCGCCCGTCTTGATCCCGGTCAAAGGAATAGATAAGAACCCGCGCCAACTCTTTGTCTTCGAACTTGATATAGCCGCTTTTCTGTTTGACGCTCAGGTTTTCTTCTTTTCCGTCGATGGAGACGCGGATCCGGCCGGTCCGGGTGTCGGACGTGTTCTCATCGATCGAAAGGACCAGATCGTCCTCGGTCATCGCCCGGGTACGCACGATGTGGATCCATTCCGCCGCCCCGTCTTCAATCTCGACGGCATAGTCGCCGGTTTTCCAGATGGGGATGCGCAGGGTCTGCGCATCCGGCTCGAGGGTGAAGTCCTTGTCTGGGATCAAGACCCCTTGCTTGTGGTTCTGCAGGACGCGGATGGTCTGAGAGAGCCCCCCGGAGTGGAGGGTGATCTGGCAGGAACGCTCCTCGATACCGGTGTTCTCCTCACAGAGGATATGAAGGTCGGTCGGAGCCGGGCCGCCACCTCCGGATTCCGGGAAGACCTTGCACCAGGAGGCGTCGGAAGAAGCTGACCAGGGCCTTGTGGCCGTGATCTCCAGCGTTGTTTTGACTGCGGGGTTTTCAAACGAGAAAGCATCCTTCGCAGCCGTCAACCGGGCCGGAAGTTCTTTCTCCAGGCAGGAAACCAGCAGGAATGCCAGCGGAAGCAACAGGGTGATAGAGCGTTTCATCGTTCCGCCTTTTTGATGGTTCGATCCTGGAAATAGACCCCGACCGCCAGGTTGATGGAGGGGCAGATGAGTTTCTGCGCCGGATTGTAGGTCTGGCCACAGGACAGCGTGAAGCGCAGGAAGGTGTCGGCCAGCTCCGGTCTGCGGGAGCTGAACCGGATTTTGCGGTTCAGGTGCAGGTCGGCGCAGAGCCCCTCGTTAAGGGCGGGACCATATATGTACTGCCGGTAATCGAGGTGATCGAAGGCGCGGAGGGTAAAACCCGGCCCGCCGAGCAGGGACAGATTCCAGCGCCCGGTATGGACCAGCGCTCCGCGATACTGGACGAACGCTCCGATGTAAGGGACAGGGTTCTCGCGGAGATCGTAGTTGCGGTTGCGGTAAAGGGAGAGGCCGTAATCTATTTCAGCCAGGAGACAGCTGTTGTTCTGTCCGAGTCCGAATGAGAGCGACACACCGGCTGCTGGATAAAGCAGGCGGCCCATATCTCCCAGCGGGATGTTGGTGAAAAGGCTCAGGGAGATGCCGTGGAAGCGCCGGGAGGACTCGAACGGGACCTGGGTGATGTCGAAACTGTCCTCGGAGAGGATGAATGGGGAGTAATCGCCTGTAAGATGCGCTTTATCCCGGGCCTCCCGGAAAAGGGTGATATAATGCTGCTCGAGTTCTTGTTGCCGATTGGTCGAGAACAGGAGTTCTTCCCGGAAGCGTCTGGCATAATATTCCAGGATGTCGAGATCTTTCCGGATGGTCTGCAACGATGATTCGGTCATGGCATCCGGGCGGATATAGGACTGGCCGGGAATGATAGCGGCAGAAATATCCTGGTAACGGTAGGTGATGCCCGGTGTCCGGACGGACTTTTTCTCCTTGAGCAAGGTGTAGGAAATCGACGACGGGATGGAGTCGGTCGGGGCGGAAATCCGGATGCCCGTCCAGTCTTTGATGCCGTCGCCCCAGCGGATGACCGTTTGCGCCCGGGCGTGGAGCAGGGCGGTGGCGAACAGAAGCAAGCAGATGAAGAATCGTTTCATAGCCGGATCGTGCAATCAGTGTTTATACCAAATGAATCCGCAATGATTGCTGCTGAAACTGATGGCACTGCGATCCATCAAGACACAGACCTCATCGGGGTCCCAGCCGTCGGGGAGATCGGCGGCTTTCAGCCGGCTGAAATAGTATGCGCCCAGTTGCCGGTCCCAGTAGATTTGCTGTTGGATGTGGTGGAAATGAATCGTTCCGTTCGAGATGATCGGAAGGGTATAGTCGAAGTACCATTTGTCCTCGAACGGGAAAATCCGGGCGATGGAGATGGCCGCTATCTCTTGCTCATACTGATTGAGAATCGGCCGCAGGGTAATGAGGTCTCCACCGAAAACTTCGAGCCGATACTCGCCGACGACATCTTTCATCCGGTCCTCCAGAACCAACCTATTCTCACAGCCGGTCAAGGCCGCGAGCAGGAGGATTCCGAATAGGAGTCGTGGTATTGTTATGTGGTTGT
>JAEEVG010000016.1 GCA_016290835.1 Bacteroidales bacterium
CGAAATATTCGCACCAGCCGGCCTGGCCCGCTTCCTCTTTGTGTCCGATGAAAAAGGACCCGCCGTGCATCATCAGCAGCAGGGGGCGTGCGGCGGAAGTATCCCCTTCCGGCAGGTAGATGTCCATATCGAGGTCCAGCGGACGGGTGCGCCGCAGCTGGTAGACAAGCGAAGGAAAGGCTTTCCTGTCCCCCACGGGCGCGTGGGTCCAATACCCTACCGTATGGGCATAGACCACATCCCGTTCCACCTTTACCTGATAAGCAGGTTTCGTAAAGGGCAGGACGCTGAGTAGGGAGACCAGTGCGCACATAAATGTCATCGGAATCGTTTTTCGCAGTACAAAGATAAAAAAAATTCCACTTTTGTTTGGTTTATAAAATAAACTTGTTTATATTTGCACCGTGAAAGGCGTGGACTGCGCAGCCGCGACCGGACACAAAACCCTTGTAAACAATATTTTAAAATGGAAAGTAACATTGAAATGACCCCTCAGGAGAGCCTCCGGCTCATCACTGAGACGATGAACAACAGCCGCAAGGCCATCCTTCAGGGCAGCGCGAATCACTTCCTCCTCTGGGGAATTCTTCTCACCGCCCTCTCGCTGGTGATCTACTTCCTCTGGCACGGGACCGGCAATCCGGCCTGGAATTTCCTCTGGTTCGCGATGCCCGTCATCGGCTATCCCCTGGCCCTGCTTCTCCGGAAACGGGAGGCAAGCATCCCGAAGAGCGAGATCGGCAAACTGTCCGGGAGCGTCTGGACGGCGTTCGGGGCTTTCGCCATCTGCCTGAGCATCATCGCCGTGAGCCTCGTCCCGATGAACGTCACCCTGCTCATCGTGGTGCTGCTGGGCTTTGCCGAGTGCATCTCCGGAGCCATCCTGAAGAACTGGCCCATCATCGTGGCCGGATTCATCCTGGGCGTGGGCGGTGCCGCCGCGGCGATGTTGCTCCGCAGCACCGAGGCGCAGCTGCTGCTCTTCACCCTGGGCGGCGTCCTGCTGGCTGCGATCGGCGTGATCGTCAAAATGCAATATCGCTAGGATTATGTTGCCGAAACTCGATCCGCTCCTCCATTCGGAGCTTCGTCTGGCCGTGATCTCCATCCTCTCCGGGGTCGAGTCCGCCGACTTCACCTTCCTCCGCCAGCAGACGGGTGCGACGGCCGGCAACCTCAGCGTCCAGCTCGAGAAGCTGACAGCCGCAGACTACATCACGGTGGAGAAGGGATTCAAGGGGCGCAAGCCCTGCACGACCTGCCGCATCACCCCGTCCGGCCTGGAAGCCTTCAATGCGTACATCCAGGCGCTGCAGGCCTACCTCCCGGGTGCCCAGAAGTAATATTCAGCACAGAATTTTGTCGAAGCGCGCGTCGTCCGCATTCCGCGGCACGCGCGCTTTGCTGTCCCCTACCCTGCCAGGACGGCGTCGGCGAGGGCCTCGAGGGCGGGGATATCCGCCTCGCGCAGGCGGCTGCGGATGGTGACCCGCTCGCCCACGAGCTGCACGTCCTTCATCGCGCTGAGCATTTCGCTCATCACGCGGCCCGCGGAAGGGGCCCAGCTGCCGTTCTCGATCACGGCGGCGCGGCGCTTCTGCCAGCCCTTGATCTGCAGGTGCCAGAGGAAGTCGTGCATCGGCGGGAAGAGGCCGGCGTCGTAAGACGGGGCCGCCACCACGAGGGTGCCGTAGCGGAAGGCGTCTTCGATGGCTTCCGCGAGGTCGTCGCGGGTCAGGTCGGTGGTCGCCACCTTCGGGCAGCCCTTCTCGCGGAGGATTTCCGCGAAGCGCTCGGCGGCCGCGGCGGTGCCTCCGTGGATGGAGGCGTAGGCCACGAACACGCCCGGCGTCTCCACGCCGTAGCTGCTCCAGATGCCGTAGAGGCGCAGGGCTTCGGCGAGGGTGTCGCGGAGCATCGGGCCGTGCAGCGGGCAGACGGTCTGTACGCCCAGCGGGGCCACCTTGGCAAGCAGGCGCTGGACCTGCGGGCCGTATTTGCCGCAGATGTTGAAATAGTAGCGACGGGCTTCGCAGGACCAGTCGGTCTCGGGGGTGCACCAGAGGCCGCCGGTCTGCTCGAGGGCGCCGAATTTGCCGAAGGCGTCGGCGCTGAAGAGCACTTTCTCCGTCTCGTCGAAGCTCACCATTACCTCCGGCCAGTGGACCATCGGGGCGAGCAGGAAGCGCAGGGTGTGGGTGCCGAGCGGCAGGGTGTCGCCCTCGGTCACGGCGCGGGTGCGGCCCGTCAGGTCTGCGCCCGGGAAGAATTGCGGAAGCATCTTCAGGGCTGCAGCCGTGGCCACGAGCGTCAGCGAGGGGTATTTCGCCATCAGGGCGGCGGCGCAGGCGGAGTGGTCGGGCTCCATGTGGTGGACGATGAGGTAGTCCGGCGTGCGGCCTGCAAGGGCCTCCTCGAGGTTCTGCATCCAGGCGTCGGCGGTGCGGCCGTCGCTGGTGTCGAGGACGGCGATCTTCTCGTCCAGGATGAGATAAGAGTTATAGGACATTCCTTCGGGAACCTCGTACTGGCTTTCGAAGAGGTCCAGGGTATTGTCGTCCACGCCGATGTAACGGATGGTATCGCTGATGGGTCGGGTCATAATGGGTCAGTGTTTTAGATAAGTTCGCAAATTTACAATGTTTTTCGCTCTTCCTCAAATTTATCCGGGCCTCCTGTCGGGGCTTTTTGCTATCTTTATGGGACTGATTCTGCTTTTGCGATGATTCTGCTGCTCGGCGCCTCCGGCCTGCTCGGCCACAACGTGCTCCGGCTCCTGCTGGAGCGGGGGCTGCGTGTGCGCGTGCTGCTGCGGCCCGGCTCGGCGTTGCTGCCGATGGAGGGGCTCGCGGAGGTGGAAATCGTTCGTGGCAGCCTGCTGGACTATCCCACGCTTCTCGCGGCGGCAGACGGGTGCGAGGCCGTTATCAATTGCGCGGGCACGACGGATATGCGGCTGAGCCGGGTGGAGGATTTCTGTCCGGTCAACCGGGACCTGCCCGCGCTGCTGGGCCGGCTGCTGGAAGAGAGTGACGTCCGCACCCTCGTGCACACCAGCACGGCCAACACCATCGCCGCGGGCACCCGGGCCCATCCGACGGACGAAACTGCGCCTTTCGCCGCCCCGTTCGACCGCTCCCCCTATGCCATCAGCAAGCGAGAGGGCGAGGCGCTGCTGCTCGCGCGGGCTTCGGCGCTGGAGGGGCGGCGGGTGATCATCGTCTGTCCGGGTTTTATGTTGGGGCCTTACGATGCCAAGCCTTCTTCGGCGACCCTGATGCTCGCCGCCTGCCGGCGGAACGGGGGCGCACTCCCCTTCCGGGTCCGGGGCCGGGCGCTGATGGCGGGCCCCAGGGGCGGCAAGAGTTTCCTGCACGTGCGGGATGCCGCCACGGCCATCGCGAATGCCCTCGAACGCGGCGAGAGCGGCCGCTATCTACTTACGGGAGAGTCGCTTACCCTACAGGAATTCTATGCACTGCAGGCGCAGGTCTGCGGCTATCGCCAGCGTTTCCTGCCGCTGCCGGACGGCCTGGTGCGGGCCGCCGGACGCCTCGGCGACGCCCTGGGCCGCCTCGGCCTCCACACCATGCTCTGCACCCACAACACCGACCAGCTCCTGATCGAAGAATGGTATGATGCCGGCAAAGCCGAGCGCGAACTCGGCCTCCCCCACACCCCCATCGCCCAAGCCATCCGCGACTACTTCACCTGGCTGGGCGGCTAGCGGGGGTTAGAGAACGAGGGTGTGGTCGATGCAGGCGGGGTATTCTTCGGGGCAGTGGGTGACCATCAGGAGGGTTTTGCCGGGGGCGGCGCAGTAGCGGTCGAGCAGGACCTTGACGCGGCGCCGCCACACTTCGTCGAGACCGTGGAAAGGCTCGTCGAGGATGTAGAGCGCGGGGTCCTTGACGAAGGCGCGGGCGAGCAGGCACAGCCGCTGCTGTCCGCTGGAAAGCCGCAGGAAGGGTTGCGCGGCGAGTTCCCCGATTCCGAAAACCTCCATCCAGCGGAGCGCCTGCGAGCGCTGCTCCCCGCTCGGCCGGCGGAACAGCCCCTCGGTATCGAAAAGCCCGCTCGTGACGATGTCCAGCGCAGGGGCGTCCACCTGGAAAGCACGGTGGAGTTCCGGACTCACGAAGCCGATATGGCGCTTGATGTCCCAGATAGTCTCTCCGCTCCCCCGCTGCCGCCCGAACAACTCGATATCACAAGCATAAGCCTGAGGATTGTCGGCCGTGATCAGGCTCAGGAGCGTGCTCTTGCCGCTCCCGTTGGCCCCGGTCAGCGCCCAGTGCTCCCCCTGCCGCACCGTCCAGTCCAGCCGGTCCAGGATCACCCGTTCCCCGAAACGGATCGTAACCCCGCGCAGACGGATCACCGCCGGGGGCAGCACGGTCTCCAGGAACGCCTCCCGGGGCACCTTCTCCCCCGCCACCCCGTCCTGCACCGGAATGACGTGCGTGACAAAAGGCGGAATCTCCGCAGCGCGCGACAGCACCAGCACAAGGGTCATCGACGCCGACAAGGCCGTCAGCAGCCGCGTGAGCGCCGCGCGGGTGGCGGGATCCAGCCCGATATAAGGATTATCGATAACAAGCGCCGAAGGGCCCCCGAGCAGGGCGCGGGTTAGCTGGTACTTGCGCATCTCCCCGGAAGAAAGCGTAACCAGCGGCTTGTCCAGCACCGGGCCGAGCCCGAAGAGGGCGGTCAGCTCCGTCAGGCGCGCGGCCGCCGCCGAAGGATCGGCGACTGCGGCCGCCTCCTTGCGCAGCAACTCCCCCACCGGGGGCGGATCGTCCTCGAGCGTAAAAAGGTTCCAGCGCTGCTGCATGAAGAAATTGCGGTCGCCATAGGCGCCGTAAGAATCACGGAAAGAAATATACCGGGCGCCGGCGAGCCCCGCCCAGCCTGCGGCGAGTCGGCTCTTGCCGGAAGCATTGCCACCCAGCAGGGCGACCTGTTCACCGGGGCGGATGTCAAGCATTTCCATCGGGAGCAAGGGTCTTTTGGTAAACATCCTGGATCACCAGCCCCGCGAGCGTCATCCCGAAAATGGCGGTGATGTGCACCAGGGAGCCGTTGATCTGCGCCTTGTTGAACAGGTCCGTCTCCACCAGCGCCTCCTCCCCCCGGTTGGGCAGCACCTCCTCGTCATAGACGCAACGGAACTTGTGGCCGGGCCAGGTGTGGTTCTGCTTGAACTTCTTGCGCAGGGCGGCGCCCAGCGGGCAGCCGCGGACATTCCAGAACTCGGCCACGCGCACCTGTGTGGGATCGACCTTGAGTGCGGCGCCCATGGCGCTGAAAAAGACCGCCGGCGTGCGCGTGCCCCGCAGGATCAGCTCCCCCTTGTCCTTGAGCGAATCGATGGCGTCGAGGATGTAGTCGTAGCCCTCCAGGCCGAAGCTGTCGGCCGTCTCGGCGTTGAAGGACTTCTGCAGCGGAATGATCCCGGCATCGGGGGCGATCTGCAGCAGGCGCTCCCGCAGGGCCTCCACCTTGATCTGCCCGACGGTGCCGGGCAGGGCCATCAGCTGGCGGTTCACATTGCTCTCGCTGACCCGGTCGGGGTCCACGAGCGTGAGATGGCGAATGCCCGAACGCACCAGGCCCTCGGCACACCAGCTGCCCACGCCGCCGCAGCCGAAGAGGATTACGCGTACCTGACCCAGGCGGGCAAGCACGTCGGCGCCCACCAGGAGTTCAGTACGATTCAAGAAAGCATTTCCCATCTCAAGGCGTAAAGATAGGGATTTCCCGGGGAAATACCTATTCTACGCCGAGGGCGGCTTGCAGATGCGCCGTCGCAGCAAGCTTTTCTGCCTGCGCCTGGGCAGCCCCCAACGCCACGTCGTTGTAGGTGCGGACCGCCGTCAGCAGCTCCAGCAGCGAGACGTCGCCGTGCGAATAGGCGAACTCGATGCTCTCGAGGTTGGCCCGGGCGTCGGACACGATCTCCCCGGAATAATGGTCCGCCACCTCGCAGGCGGCTTCCCAGGCATTCCAAGCCTGCAGGACCTCGGTCCGGACCATCTGCCGGGCCGCCTGCAGATAGCGCTCCGCCTGGGCCACGGAGGCCTCGGCGGCCGCCCGTTCACCCCGGTTGAGCGAGGAGAACTTGAGCGGAATGGTGACCCCGAAAGTCAGGCCGTTGAAGGCGGGCGCCGGGGCGATCTCGTTGCGCACCTCGGTGTTGTAGGAATAGCCGAGCTCGAGTCCGAGCTCCATCGCCCGGGAAGCCCGCACCAGGGCGAGATTCTTCTTGGAGAGCGTGGAAGAAAGTTCCGCTGCCTTGAGGTCGGCGCGCGAAGCCTCCGCCACGTCCATCAGCTCCGACAGCGTATAGGGCACCGCGAGCAGCGGGAGCGGCCCTTCGGCGAGCTCCTCCACAGCCTGCCCGCCGGCCAGCAGCGAGAGCTCGGCCAGGGCATTGCGGTAGTCGGCGCGAGCGGCCAGCCAATCCCCCTTCTGGGCAATGGCTTCCATCGACGAGGTACGCGCGTCGGAGAGACGCAGATCGCCCAGCGCCGCCCGCAGACTGTCCGCGGCTGCCACCCGCTGCATTGTCTGATAGGAATCGAGCAGGATCTTTTCGCGCTCGCGCGCCTCCCAGGCCTCGCCCCAGGAGACGGTCGCGGCCTCGCGCAGCGTACGGAAATAGTCCGCCAGAGCGGCCCGGGAGAGTTCCTCTTCCGTGGCGGCCACCCCGATCCGGGCCCGGCGCACACCGCCCAGGGAGATATTGTAGGACAGGCCCGCCTCGTAGCTGCGGCCCATCATCAGGGTATTGTCCTCGTTGTCCGAATAGGCCAGGGACAGCTCCGGATCGTTGAACACGCGCGCGGCCTGCAGGCCCGCCGCGGCGATCTCCACATTGTACTGCTCCGCCAGCAGGGTGGCGTTGTCGCGGGCGACCGCCTGCATGAACTGCCGGTAGTCATAGGTCTGCGCCCCCAGGCCGAGGGATAGCAGCGACAGGAGAATCAGGCTATAGATATACTTCATCGGACTTGGCTTTTTTTACCTCGTAGCGGCGCTCCATCAGGTAGTAGAGCGTCGGAAGGATGTAGAGGGTGATGATGGTGGAGAAGAGCAGGCCGTAAACGATAACCGTCGCGAGCGGACGCTGCACGTCGGAGCCGATGCCCGTGGCAAGCGAGGCCGGCAGCAGGCCCAGGATGGCCACCGTGGCCGTCATCAACACGGGACGGAGCCGGTGCGCCGCACCCTCGATGACGGCCTCGCGCAGCGGCGAGCCGTCGCGCCGGAGGCTGTTGATATGCGAGATCATGATCACGCCGTTCTGGATGGTCAGGCCGAACAGGGCGATGAATCCGACGGCGGAGGATACGTTGAACGTCATGCCGCGCACGTTGAGCGCGAGCAGACCGCCCAGCAGGGCGAGCGGCAGGAGCGAGATCAGCAGGCCCGCCTGGCGGAACTTTCCGAAGGCGCCGAAGAGCAGCAGGAACATCAGGGCCAGCACGAAAGGAATGATGATGGCGAGGCGCCGGTAGGCCCGCCGCTGGTTCTCGAACTGGCCGTCCCAGCGGACCTGGAAGGCGGTATGGTCATACTGGATTTCCTTGGCGATGCGCGCGCGGGCCTCTTCGAGATAGGAGGTCAGGTCGCGTCCGCGCAGGTTGAGCCGCACGATGAGGTGGCGCCGGTTCATCTCGCGGGCGATGCTGCTGGCGCCGAGCACGGTCTCCACCTTGGCCACGGCCGAGAGGGGCACGAGGGTGCCGTCCGGCCCGACCAGGGTCAGGGCGGCGATCTTCTCCGGCGTATCGCGGGAAGTCTCGCTGTAGCGGCAGATGACATCATAGACCTTGCTGCCGATGAAGACCTGCGAAATGGCCTTGCCGCCGATGGCCACCTCAACGAGGTCGGCGATATCGGCCACGTTCAGGCCATAGCGGGCCACCCTTTCGCGATCCACGGAGATCTTCAGCTGCGGGAGCGGCGGTTCCTGGTCGATAAGCACGTCGGTGGCGCCCGGGATGTCCGAGACCACGGCGACGACATCTTCCGCGATGCGGCGGGCCTCGGTGAGGTCGTCACCGAAGACCTTGACGGCCAGGTCGCTGTGCGAGCCGGCGATCTGGTCCATCACCATATCGATGATGGGCTGGGAGAAGCCCGCGTGGAAGCCGGGCATCTGCGCCAGGGCGGCCGACATCTCTTCGACGAGGTCCGCCTTGGTCCGGCCCCGTTTCCACTTGGAATACGGTTTGAGGCCGATGCAGCACTCGATGTGCGAGGAGGTAAAGGCTTCGGTGCCCTCGTCGTCGCGACCGACCTGCGTCATCACGTAGGTCACTTCGTCGAACTGCTTCATCCGGTCGCGGAGCTCGTCCGCCATCAAGGCGGATTTCTCCAGGGAGATGCCCGGAGGCGCCTGCACCTGGATCCAGATGCCGCCCTCGTCGAGAGCCGGCAAGAAGTCCTTGCCCACCGTGACGGCGAGCACGCTCACCAGCACGAGGATACACCCGATGAGGGCGAAGACCCGCTTGGGACGGAGCATCGCGCGGGCGGTGAGGCCTTTGTATTTCTCCGTCAGGGAGGCCACCACCTTGTTGTGGTAGACCTTCTGCGGCTTGCGGTAGAGCGAATAAGCAAGACCCGGAATCAGGATCAGGGCCACGGAGAGAGCGCCCAGCAGGGCATAACCCACGGTGTAGGCCATCGGGGTGAAGAGCTTCTTCTCGATGCGCTGGAAGGTAAAGAGCGGCATGTAGGCCACGATGATGATAATCGTGGAGAAGAAGATGGGCTTGGCCACGTCCGCGATCCGGCGTATCGTGCGGCGGGGATCCAGGGGTTTATCCGGAGCGTCCTCCCGCAATTTGAGCAGGGTCTCCGTCATCACGATCGCTCCATCCACCAGGATACCGAAATCGATGGCGCCCAGCGAGAGGAGGTTCGCCGGAATGCCGGTGAGGTGCATCAGGATGAAGGCGATCAGCAGGGAGATGGGGATGGTGGCGGCCACGATCAGGGCGCTGTACGCGCTCCCGAGGAAGATCAGCAGGATGCCGATAACCAGCAACATACCGAAGAAGAGCGTATGCTCGACGGTGCTGAGGGTGGTTCCCACGAGTTCGGTTCGGTCCAGGAAAGGACGGATGCGCACGCCCTTGGGCAGCACGTCGGTGTTCAGTTCGTCCACGGCCGCGTGGACTTTCTCCAGGACCGCGGAAGGGTTCTGGTAGCGGAGCATCTGGACGATGCCTTCCACGCCGTCGTGGATGGAATGCTCGTCGTCCAGGAAGCCCATTACGCCCTTGCGCTCAAGGTTGCCGTATTTGAGTTCGCCGAGGTCGGAGAGGAAGACCGGCGAACCGTCGACGGATTTCACGACGATGCGGCCGAGGTCCTCGAGGTCCTCGACCAGGCCCACGCCGCGCACGACATAACTCTGTTCGCCGGAAGTCAGCATACTGCCGCCGCTGTTGGCGTTATTGTCTTCGATGGCCTGCTCCACCTCGGGCAGGGAAAGGCCGAATTTGAGCATGCGGTCAGGATCGATTTCCAGCTGGAACTGCGTGGTCAGGCCGCCGAAGTTGCTGACCGCCGCCACGCCCGGGATCTGCTGCAGCCGGGGAATGACCACCCACTGGTTCAGGTCGGTGAGTTCCCGCAGGGTATGGTTGTCGCTCTCCAGGATATAGCGGTAGATCTCCCCCGTCGGGGAGGTCAGCGGATTCAGCTCGGGGGCTGCGTCGTAAGGCAGGTCCACGCTCTCGATGCACTCCCGCACCCGCTGGCGGGCCCAGTAGTCCTCCGTGCCGTCGTCGAAGACCAGGATGATGACGGACAGGCCGAAGGCGTTCCGGCTGCGCATCATATTCAGCGAAGGGATGCCGTTCAGCGCCCGCTCCAGGGGGATGGTGATCTGCTGTTCGATCTCCTCGGCCGCCAGGCCGGGGACCTGGGTCACCACCTGCACGGTCACGTCGGCGATGTCCGGATAGGCATCGACCGAGAGCCGCGTCCAGCTGTAGATGCCGAATGCGGAGATGACCAGAAACGCCACGGCCACCAGCCAGCGGCGTCTCAAGGTGAATTCTATCAGCTTGTTCATCGCCCTACTCGCTCAGATAGATGCCGCCCGAGGCGATGAAACGCTCGCCCTCGGAAAGCCCGGACAGGACGCGCAACTGCTCCGTCCCGGCGCTCTCTACGCGGACAGGCCGGCGCACGAAGTGCAGGTTCTCTTGCTCGAGATAGACATACTTGCCTCCCTCGCCCTGGAACACCGCGGACGCGGGAATCAGCAGGGCCGAGGTGACGGGCGTGGTGAAGGACGCCGAGACGAACATCCCGGGCCGCAGGGCGCGGGATGCATTGTCGCACTCGAGCACGACCTCCACCGAACGAGTCTGCTCGTCCAGCATTTCCCCGACATAGACGATCTTGGCCTCCACGGGATGCTCCGGATCATTGTCCAGGATGACCTGCGCCCGGGTACGGCCCGGGACGATACGGCCGATCTGGTCCTCCTTGACGCGGGAAGACACCCACACGCGGGAGAGTTCGGCGATCGTCGCCAGCGGCTCCGCATCCTCCTTGAGATAGGCCCCCTGCGTGAGGGAGCACGCGACGACGCGGCCCGTGATCGGGGCCGTGATCGTGACGGGCGCACCCATCTGCAGGTGGTCCAGGTCCACGCGATAGACCGACAGCGCCATCCGGGACATCTCGAAGGCGTTGCGGGCGTTCTGCGCCTCGGCGCGCGCCTCCTCGATCTCCCGTTCGGAAAGGATGCCCGAGCGGTACATCGCCTCGCGGCGGGTCAGGTTGGCGGCGGCATTCCGGTCCTCGACCTGGTGCTCATAGTATTCGCGCACAGCGTCGTAGAAGTCGGGCGAACTCATCTCGAAGAGGGGCTGTCCGGCGCGGACGTGATCGCCCAGGCGCACCCGGACGCGGGTGATGCGGCCGGCGAAAGGCACGCCGACTTCGGCCATGCGGCCCGCCATCGGGGTGACGGTACCGACCGTGTGGAACGTATCTTCGAAGGCGGACGGAGCGGCGCTCTCGACCACCAGTTCATTGGCAACGGGGGATGCAGGACGGACCGTGACCTCGTCTCCGGAGAAATTGAAATCCTTCTCGGACGACGCAGCGTCATTCTGACGGCAGCCTGCGAGCACCGGCAGCACGATGGCCAGTGCATACAGTATTTGTTTCATCGGGTTATGTCGGGTTTTGCGGTAAGACTAACGGTTTTCTCCCGGACGGGAGTTCTGGTCGTTACAGCAAAACGGGCGGTGCGCGCAGCGAACGGGTGCGCAGCACGCACTTCTGCTCCTGCAGGAGCTCGGGGACATAGAAAATATCGGTCAGGACCTCGACCCGCGCGATCTCGACAGCGGGGAGAATATCGTCCGTGAACGTCAGTTCGTTGGCCTCCTGGATGGTCTGCAGCTGGCCGGGGGTATGGCCGCCGTCGGTGGGGACGGAAGCATCGGAAGTGTGGCCTTTCCAATAGAAATGGGAGTGCACGATGACCTGCCCGCCGATTACGTGCGTATGCCAGCACATCGTAGAACTGACATACCCCAGCGACAGCAGCACGGTCAACACCGCCATCAGGAAATTCTTGCTGGATGCGGACAATTTCATAACAGGTCCGCAAATATACTAATTTCCAAGGGATTTCAAATGTGCGCGGGCACAAAAAAAAGACCGGCCACCTTCCGGCGGCCGGTCCTCAGTGTTACAACGGTTTCCAATTAGAAGAGGAACGCGACACCGGCGGTGAGCTGGTTGCGCTTGACCGTGTAGTTGTTGGAGTTGTAGCGGTTCAGCATACCGAAGTCATAACCGACCTGGAAGCGGATCATGTCGTTGAACACAAGACCCACACCGCCGCCGAGCATGACGTCGAAGCGCTGCAGGCTCTCATTGTCGGTGAGACGGTCATAAGTCGTGTTGCCGGACTTAATCTTGGAGGCAACGGCGATGGAGGCACTGGGGCCGCCATAGACGAAAACGCGCATATTGCCACCCAATTCGCCACCAAAGCTCAGGTGAAGAGGGACATTGATGAAGCTGTCCTGCTGCTTGCCTTCAATCTTGAGACCGAAAATGGAAGCCACATTGTTCTTGGAGGCCATACCAAAATAGACACCCGGGGTGAAGTTGAGGCTGCCTGCCAGAGGAATCGTGTAACCCATACCGACATAGAAACCGTTCAGCGGAGTACGTTGGGTAGAAGAATTTCCAGACTTGACGGTCTCCGTCGAAGAAAGATAGCCAGCTCCGATGGAGGCCTGCCCCATGGCGTTCACGCCGGCGAGCATCAAGAATGCTGCAACAATGGTAATAATCTTTTTCATAATAAGTAAAAAATTAAATTGTATTGCATGGCAAAAATACGCCCAAAAAATGACTTATCCAAATTGGGGGCATTTTTTCAGCGCGCCCCTTGCTTGGTTCATTTTCTTTAACTATCTTTGTCATAAGCGCTTCGCACGGTGCAGGCGCCTTAAAACACAAACTGATGAAAAACTACCGGATCCTTCTGCCGGCGGCCCTGCTGCTCGCCGCCCTCCCCTCTTGCGACAAGAATCGCCCCGATGCTCCCAACACCCACAATCCGCCCGTCCTCGAACTCCCGGGCGCGCCGTTCGAACTCAGCGCCCTGGACCACGAACGGGGCTACCACCGCGACTCCGCCTATATCTTCGAAGGCATCTGGCGCGAGCCCCACTTCTATTTCGGGCGCGAGCGGCTGGACACCATGCAACTCAACATCACCCCCGACAACGCCATCATCCTGCAGCTCCGCTCCGACGATTCCGCCTTCAAGGGGGTCAACGCCTCCTCCTCCGCCCGTTGCATCGATATCGAGCCCGACGGAGGCGACCGCTCCCGCTACCGCCTGAAATGGAATGCCGAAGGAAGATCCGTCATCACCCTCTGGAACGGGGAAGGACCTGCCCGGCGGGAAGTCCGATTCACGGCCACTTCCCGCCGGGAAATCCCCCTGGAAGGCATCCTGGTGCGCATTGACGGGCAGGAGAAGATCCTGTGCACCGATGTGCAGTTCGGCGGGCAGATTTCGTTCAGCGCAGCGGGAGACCCCTTGCTCTATGCCAAATATTACTGGGATCTCCGCGGCTACACCCGGGAGAACAGATCCCGCCACGCCTGCTTCGAGGTCGCGGGGCCCGTGCCCCTCAATGCCAATACCGGCAAGCTGCATATCTCCCTGGATGAGATCGGCCTCGTGGACCACGGCGCTTACTACGAAGCCCTGGCGCCGCACATCTGGCTCAAGGCCTATGGCCTCTACGAAGAGAACCTGCAGTTCAATCCCGACTTCCGCTGGTTCCACCCCTTCATCATCGAGAAGGTGCCTGAAGGCAAATGGCGCTACGACATCCTGAATATCTGCCCGCTGTACTTCCACGACGATGCCTACACCCTCAACCCCCAGGACCTGCGCGAGCGCTTCGCCTGGATCTGGCCCCAGGCCTACGGCACCGCCTTCGTGTTCTCCATCGCTGAAGGAGACAACATCTCCGAACGCTACAACCTCTGGTACTACGACCGCGTCCACCAGATCCGCCTCAATTTCCCCAACACCGCCCGAATCCCCTGGGAGCAGTACTACTGATGCGTTCAGAACGCTCCCGGGCCGGTCCAGAAGATGCAGGTTTTGCCTTCGGGGATGCTGAAGCCGTCCAGGCCGTCGAAGTAGTCGGAGTGGTAGTTGGCGGGATCCAGCTGGATGATCCTGGCGATGGAGCGGCTCGGGATAGAGGAAGCTACCCGGTCCAGGATATCCTGCGTCCAGACCGTGGCGTTTTCATTGCCGTTGAGGTAATACCAGGCGTATTTCACATCGTAGTCCGCAAGCGGGGTCCCGGTACGGTTCCCCGGGGCATAATAGTCGTTCGTGCCCGACCGCTTCATATAGCAGTCGGAGAGGGTCACCCTGGACATCCAGTCCGACGAGCCGAAGAGCTGCATCATCCAGTGCCGCGAATCGGCATCCACCTGCTGCCCCAGACGCTTGAGGTACTTGCTGATTTTCAGGGGCATCAGATAGACGGAAGCCTTCGCCTGCCCGCTCCGGGCCACGATGAGCAGGTCGTTGTTGATCCGGGGATAGGTGAGATAGAAACCGCTCCTGACCTTGAACTGCCGGCCATCCCACTTGTTGGTGATCGTGCCCGTCATCAGCTGCTGGCCGAAGGGAATGATCAGGCCGCCGGGCACCGGCTCTCCGCCGGAGCTGAACTGGTGCTGATGGGCCTCGTTATACACCCATGAGAACGTGCCGCCCGATCCCTCATCCGCCTCCTCCACGACGAAATCGATGACCGGCTGCAGGGTCTCGTAGGGAGCCTTGCGGCAGGTGTAGGACGTGGCATCCCCGCTCCGCTCCCACTCGATGCGCGACAGATCCCCGTGGAAAAAGGAGAAATCGGCCCGGACGCCGAACGAGACATCCTCGCCCAGCTGGCTCTGCGTGCCGGTGTTGAAGTAGTTCGAGAACATGACGCTGGTCGGGTTCGTGGGGGTCGACTCGAAGATGGTGTTCAGCCCGCTCATCAGCGAGTTGATGTTCAGGTGGCTCACGCGCAGGGGGAAGTTCCCGCCTCCGGAGAACAGATCCGTCAGCTTCTCCGGGCGCAACAAGACATAGCCCAGACTGGTGCTGTAAGCCCCGTTGACCGTGGAATAAGACAGTTCTTCCATCCGGAGCCCGCCCGAAGTGGTCGCCCGCACAGACATTTCGCCCGTGGCCGGGTCCAGACTCAGGCAGGACATCCAGGACGTGTGCGTGTTGTAGGCGGAGCGCAGTTCCAAGCCCAGCAGCGATGTATACAGGGACGCCTCGAATGCGTCCGCACCGATGCGCGCCGTCCCGTCGAAGTTCCAATAACCGAGGGGCGTAGTCACCTCTCCGCCGTCGATGGGCAGGAAAATATCCCGGCTCTCCGAGACCAGGCGGGGTTCGCTGATGCGGATCGGAATCTCCACACTGTCGTTGAGCCGGTCCTCCGAGAAAACCAGGATCCGTCCGTCCCGGGAGGTCCAGCCTCCGTGCGAGGCCTGGAAACGATTGGGATAGAAGGCATAGACGTCCAGGCCGCCGTCCGTCAGGCGCTGCTCCGGATAGGCGGCAGGGTCGAGCAGGACCGCACCGGAGCCGTCCAAACGGGCCGTCGGGAAGGAGGCGGACTCGCTGGAGGAGGTCTTCCACTGCCGGTTGGCGGTATGGGCCGTACCCGAAGCGCTGCGTCCGCAGGGATCCTGGTCCGCAGCATAGCAGAGCGTGGAACCGGCGAAGCCGGAGACCGACAGGTGGCGCTTCTGTCCCAGATAGAAGTCCCGGGTAAGCGATTTGCCGTCGGCCACGGTAACGGAAATGTCCTCGTAGAGCCGCAGGGAGAAGTTCAGATCGCCTCCCCCGGGCAGCAAGCTCAGCTTCAGCAGGCGCGCATCCCCCAGGTGGGCGTTGAAACGCGCGGGATCGATCACCGAGAACTTCAGCCGGGCGAGCGCGGCATCCCAGGAAGCCCGGATCCCCCGGTCGGAGAGCCACTGGTAATCCTGGGTACCGGATTGCAGGAAATCGGCCCGCCAGGCACAGTCCGCGAGCGAAGACGGGGTGAAAGAACCGCCCCCCAGGGCGTTCTTGCCGGCCAGGGCGTTCTCCCGACCCAGCTGCCCGGCCGGGTTCATATAGACGTAGAATGCCCCGTCGCGGCCCTTGCGAACAGCCACGTTGCGGCCTTCGGGGAGGCGGTCGGTGAACGCCGCATCGGCGGTCAGGCAGAAGAGGCGCCCGTCCTGCCAATCCGAGGGTTCGACTTTCCAGTCCGGTTCGAACAGGCTCCCCACCCGGAAAGACAGGGCGATCTCGTATTCGCGGTTGCGGGCGAGGTCGAAGTTGGAACAATTGTCCGCGCCCAGATAGAAGCGGTATGTCACGTCGGCACCATAACCGCCCGCGGCCGGATCCAGGCAGCCGACGAATTCCACATAGGTCAGGAAGGACTCCACCGCCGAGAGCCCCTGCCGCAGCAGTTCGTCGCGCGTCTTGCGGCGGCTGTCGGTGTTGCCGGGCAGCAGGGTCCCCTGCATATTTTCCGGTACATAGAAGCTGAAAGTCGTCACCGAGGCATTGGAAGCGGTCATATCGGGATCATAGTCGCTCTCGGAGAGCACGTCCTCCGCCTGCGCGGCGTGCTGGGGCGCCGGAGAGAAAGGCTGCAGCCGGGCGTTGGCCTGACGGAGGTGCAGCGAGGAATTGACGAAGAAATCCGGGTGGGCGCCTTCCCCGTCGAAGGCCCCGTGGTCGATGTGCAGGGTCACCTTGCTGAAGAGCCTCCGGCACGCGTCGGAGCCCGGAATCCCCTGCCCCTGGCTGATCTGCGTGCCCGTGTCCACGTCCTTGCTGATGTGCACGTACGGAAGGCCGCAGGCGGCCACTTCCGCGAAACGCTCCCGGCGCCAGGTGGCATTGAGGTCTCCCCCGTCCAGACGGTAGACCAGGGCCTCCAGCGAGGTTTCGTCGGCCGGGAACGCACTGCCCAGCGCCTCCATCAGGTGGGTCACCCGCCCGTCCGACTTGTTCACGGCATTCAGGTTGCCCAGGATATAGAAATCGCAGGTGGTCAGCGGTACCCGCAATTTCAGCGGGACGCTCCGCTGCGCCTGGATTTCCTCCTCCGTGAAAAAGCGATAGGAGTCCAGCTGGCCGGTGGACGAGCGGAACACCAGCACCAGGGCGCCCGAGCCGCGGCTTTCCACATCGTGGAGCAGCGATCCTTTGGTCAGCGCCTCGTCGGGGGCGATGGTGAGGCTGATTTCCGCCTGCGCCAGCTCCTCGGGGGTCGCGAAACGGACCACCATGGGTTCGGGTTCACAGGCGGCCAGGCCCAGGCAGGCGACCAGCAGAAATACGATCTTTTTCGATAATCGGTTCATGGTCTTGGGTTTTTAGATTTCAATCTGGCTAAATTCGTCGGGGCCTTCCCACGGCTGTACGGTCAGCGTCAGGCCGGCATAGACGAAGCCGACCTGGATTTCGATGTCCGGGAGGTCCTCCAGGGTCCAGTCGTAGCCCTGCCGTTCGAAGGCTTCTCCGAGGTCGAAGACATAGTCCGTCCGCCCGAGTGCGGGATTCCCCGGCTCGGGCAGATACACTTCCAGGAGCATATTGTTGGCCCGCTGGCGGGGCAGCACACCGTACCATTCCCCGAGGGCGTTCGGCCCCACGGTGGCATTGTAGCTGCCCGCGACGGGCTCAAGCGTGTAGAGATCCATCCCGGAGCATTCCGCCCGGAGACGGAAGCGCCAGGGGTAGTCTTCAGGGGCCGTGGAACTGCCGTCGAAGAGGAAGTGCACGAGGCAGAATTGCTTGTGGGGCTCGGCATCCACGGTGTATTCATCCGCCCAGGCCGAAAAGGAGGTCCCGTAGGCCCAGATGAGATCGGCCTGGCTGCCCCGGGGCGTCTGGAGCGTCCCGTCCGAGAGGATGCCGCCCTCTACCCCGGCAAGCACGGAGACCTGGGCGAAATCCCGCGGACAGGCCTTCACATAAGCATCCCGGATCCGGGACAGGAAACTGACGCTGTCCCGGGACAGCAGGCGCGTCGTGCTGAACGAGATAAGACCCTCGCTGATGCCCCGTTGTGCGAAGCGGTCCGTCAGCACCGTGACATACACCGGACACTCCGTGCGGTCTTCCTTGACCGAACACGCGAGTGCGACGGCCGCCGCGGCGGCAAACAGCAGGCGCCTCCCGATTGTTGTCCAAACGTGATGCATCGCGGCTAGATTTCCGGGTTGTAGGCCTCTCCGCTGTCCCAGTCGCTGACCTGGATGAGCGGCGTCAGTTCGTCGAAGCGTACCGGAATGTTGGGGTCGGTCGACCCGGGCCGGTGGACCGTCAGCCGGACGCGATACTGCTTGTTGGAAGAGAGGCCGCTGCCGAGCACGACGGGATAGTAGTACCTGACCCAGTCCTGACCGTTGAACAGGGAGGCTTCCAGCACGAGCAGGGTGGCGCGCGGGGCCCAGCTGGCATCTTCGAGCGGCGCACAGTTGTTTGGATAGGCATAGAAACTGTGCGGCGTGGAATCGGAGGAACCGTAATCGACCGTCTTCGGGCTCACCGCGTCATAGATCATCCCTTCCGCGCAGGCGGTCTTCTCCGCCGCTCCCCGGGCCAGCCAGGCTTCCGCGGGAAGCGCCGAAGGCTCCGTGGTCCCGCTGAAATTGATGCGCCCCGGGACGTTGAGCAGGTAGCAGTCCTCCACGCGGAAGACCCCGCTCTTCTGCCAGGCCGGCGAGAGGAAGTCATTCTTTACGGACTCCAGCACGACCGACGCCGCCAGGCGGCGGATATCGATCCGGAGATCCTCCTTGCCCTCGTGCAGGGTCCTGACCCCGCTGGTGCCCACCATCAGCAGTTTGTCCTTGCGCGCCGCGCCCAGGTCGTGGGTCTGCGCGAGCAGGTCCGCTTTCGTGACCACGGCTTCCTCGCCCGCAGTCCGGTCCCGTGCGTCATTGACCACGGCCCAGATCTCCCGTTCCCCGGTGGTACACTTCAGGGTGATGCCGCCGTAATTGCCGGAAGAGACTTCCAATTCGTGATCGAATCCGGCCGAGGCTGCCATCTCCAGGTTGCCGGCGTCGGCACTCGTCCCGGCACGGAACACGAAGACCTGCACGTTGCGTATCATCTTTTCGTTGGCCGCGGTCTGGGCCGCCACCTTGGTGGACGGAGCATCGAGGCGGACGGTCAATTCCACTTCCCCCGGCCCTGCGGGTCCCGTTCCGGACGGAAGGTCCGCCCTGGTACAGGCGTACAGCAGCAGCGCGGAGCCCAGCGCCAGCATCGATCTTATTGCATTCGTTTTCATATCTCAGATCAAGAACAGGTTGTCAGATGGTTTCGCTGATGCCGGTCCCGGTGGTCCAGGCGCTCACGCTCACGCTGACCGTCAGGTCACCCTTCTGGATCCGGGCGAAGGGATCGTCCTCGGTGTTGCCCAGCCCCGCCAGGGTCAGGTCCACCTTGTATTCGGTATTCGCCGCCAGGCCCCCGCTCAGCGGGACGGGATAGTAGTATGGAATACCCTTGATGGTCGCGACGACCATCAGGACCGTGGCCGTAGGGGTGAAGGTCGCGTTGAAGCCGTTATTGGGAGTTTTCAGGGCATTGGGGAAGCCGTAGAAGAACTTGTTGGTATAGCTCTGGGATTTGCCGGAGGCCACGCTCTCTCCCAGGGTCTTGAAGGTCAGGTCCTGGCACTCGGCTTCCACCGAGCCGGTGCCGATGACCTGCGACCTGACGTGGCCGCGGGTCGCTTCCTGGTTGACAAACAGGCTGAGTTCGGGTGCGGCATCGCCCTTGAGGTTCTGGTTGCCGACCACGTTGCAGAGGAAGGCCCGCTCCAGCTTCACCGTCCCGTAGGAAGCCGGGAGAGAATTCTTGACGCTGGACAGCGAGACCCGCGCCACGCCGCGCGTGAGCGGGACGGTGGTGCTGGCGGAGGAAGTCGTGACCTTGACGGAGTTCTTGGAGCCCCGCATCACCAGTCCCCCGGGCGCATTGTCCGAGAGGGCGTAGGCCAGAGCCTCCAGGTCGCTCAGCCGGCACACGGCGAAAGCCTGCTCCTGCAGCGAGGCGTTCAGGTTGGCGGCGGCATAGACGGTCTTGGTGCCGGTCTTGATCCGGAGCACGGCCTTCTTGTTCTGGATCTCGGCGGCGCTGCAGTTGTGCGAGAGGTCCAGCATCCCGTTCTCGTCGAAGACGAACAGAGAGAGGTTGCCGACGGTATTCTCGGCACTCGTGCCGGTCGTGGCTTTGGTGGCGGAGATGCCCGAGAGGTCCACGGTGAGCGATCCTTCCGCCGCGGGAAGGTCCGCGGGAAGTTTGTTGCAGGCAGCCAGCAGGCAGGCCGCAACACAGAGGAGAAGAGAGAAATTGTTTTTCATTTGTCGTCTGGTTTTATGATAGGAATTAACTGGCTAAAGCGAGAGGTCTCCCCAGTCATCTTCTTCGCGCTCCCGGTTGAGTGCGTAGCGGCGGATCAGGGTGGCGATCTCGGGGTCGAGGTTGCCGCGGCTGACGAAACTCCGCTCCTGCCGGCAGGCGTCCAAGTAATACTGAACGGCCCGCTGATCATCGCCCTGGCGGGCGTACAAGATGGCGAGCATGTAGTTGACGGTGGCGCTGCGCGGCATCGGATCGAGGATCTCCATCGCGGATGCATTGCGGTCCAGGGCCACGTAGGCCACGGCGGTGTTGTAGTCGCGGTAGGGGGCGAGGAAGGCCAGGGCGGCCTGGTAGTCGTGGTCGCGGATGGCCTGGACGCCCTTCATATAGACGGTGTCGAGTTCGGTGGTGTGGATGGTGTCCTTGACCATCCCGCGGCGCGTCAGCGCGAAGCTGAAACGGACGGTCCGCAGGCGCGGGTAGTGGGTCTGGAGCACGTGGCGGTACCAGGGTTCGGCGCGCATGGCGCGTTCCCGTTCGTCGAGGTCGGCGATGAGCCCCAGGGCGTCGTAGCGCGCCTTCTGTTCCGCGCTCATCAGGCTGTCCTGCGCCACGAGCCGGTCCAGAGAGGCCCAGTCCTCCCCGCCCGGACGGGACAGGAACGGAATCTCGCGGCGGGCGCGGCCGGAGCCGCGGACGGTCCCCTCCCGCAGGTCGTCGCCGACGGTGATGAAGGCGCCGTCCGAGCGCTGCACGGAGTCGCGCACGAAGGCGATATAACGCTGGAAGTAGTCCGATGCGGAGCGTGAGCGCCGCAGGGTCAGGGCGTTGTTGGCGGCGAGCGAGCCTTCGGGCGAAGCGGAGGCGGCGATGGTCACGCTGTCCAGATCGTAGGTTTCGTTGAGCAGCAGGTTGCGGAGGTTTTCCTTGATGAAGGCGATTTCGCGCGCGTTCCCGCCCAGGCGCTCGTCAATGTCGGCACGGCCGGTATGGAAGTCGATGTTGCAGGCGGTGTTGGCTTCGACATTGCGGGAGATGACCGTGGTCTTGTAGCGTTCTGTCCCATCCACGAAAGCCGAGACGGAGGAAATATAGAACGTGAGCGTATCAGAGGGCGGGACGCGGTAGATGCGCCGTTCCTGCTCATAGATCTCTCCGGAGAGGACCAGATCCACCTTGCGCAGCCGGGGACGGGTGTTCAGGGTCTGGATGTAGTTGTAGATGAAGGTGCCGTTGTCGGAGCGGATCACGGTGTCGAGCCGGATGCCGTCGGAGACGATCGGCACCTTGACATAGCGGGCGAACATCCGCGCGCGGTTGGCCTTGCGCCACTCATTGCGCCGCAGGCGGAACTTGTTGGTATAGTGGTCGATGGCCTCCTGCTCGGAAACCCCGAAATAGGATTCGAAGAGTTCGTCGGAGACAAAGGTGGTGTCGCTCCTGAGGGCATAGACCTGGGGGATGTTGCGCTCGATGAAGATCTCGAGGTTGCGCCGGTCCACGAAGGCGAGGGTGTCGTCGATGATGCGTGCGAGGAAGCGTTCGTACTGCTGGTAGCCGCGCAGCTGGGCCCTGCGGTAATCCCTTCCGGTGATGACCACGTCCTCGAGCCGGAGGCTGTCCCCCAGCACGAACATATCGGGATGGAAACGGAGCTGCCAGCGGCTGTCCTGCATTTCAGGCGGCACGACCACCTGGAACTCCAGATCGATCCGGCCCCGGCGCTCGGCGATGTTGCGGAAGCGTGCGGTGACCATCGCAGCATCGAGCGTCTCCGTGGCGACCATCTCTCCCGAAGCCTCGTCCCGGACGGCCTTCATCAGGATCATCTCCTTGCCGTCCAGGTCCGTCACGCGCAGGGTATCCCGCACGGGAGCCGCCACGCCGCGCCACTCGGGCAGGTAATCGGCCTGGCGGGGCAGCTGCAGGGAAGCGGTCATCTCCTGCTCCCGGACTACCCGGGCCTTGCGGGCGGTGCCGCAGCCGGAGGGCAACAGCAGGCCTACAAGCGCGGCCGCCAGGAGGACGGCCGGAAAGGGAAAGGGCCTGTTCATGGTCAGAAGATGAATTGGAGGGCGATGCGGACCTCGTCCGGCAGCACGAAGGGACGGCTGCCGCTGTCGGTGCGCCGGCCGCAATAAGGGCAGGCATAGCGGACATAGCGGGTCATCCCGCCCCAGCCGTAGAGACCGAAATCGACATTGAGCCAATGATTGAGGTGGAAGGCGTAGCCGCCGCCGAGCGACATCCCGTAAGCATCCCCTTCCTCGGTCTCCGGAGAAAGGATGCCGCCGCGGTTGTATTCCTGGTATTGGAGACGGGCGCCGGCCCACCAGCCGGAATAGGTGTACCAAGGCCACCAGCGCGCCCCCAGGCAGTAGGTCTGCTGGCGGGCCTGGAATTGATCCTCGCGGCGATGCCGGAAGGTCCAGCCATTGTAGCGCGCCCCTGCCTGGAGGGTCCAGCTGCGGTGCACGGAGTATTGGAGGTCGGCATTGAGCGTGCCCAGCATCAGATAATCGGCGACATTCTGTCCGAGTGCGAGACGGGCTCGGTCGTGCAGGTCCGGGACTTCTCCCAGGGACCGGAGCGTCTGGGCGGAAAGCAGCGGAGCGCAGAGCAGGAGGAGCAGCAGGGACAGTGCCGGAATCCGGGAAAAAGGTCGGGACGGGGCCACAGGAGTGAGGCGGTTGCCGGCCCCGTCCCGGCCTGTACCGCTGCAGGACTTACATTTCATACTGCATCGGTTCCGGGTCTTCGATGATGGCGAGTCGGTTGGCCAGCACGTCGGTCGCAATCCGGTCCACGCCGTCCACGCCGGTGTATTTCTGGTAGCGGAGCCGGCCGCAGACATAGAGTTTGGTCCCTTTGTTGATCCGCTCCAGGCCCTGGATATTGCGGCCTTCCCAGGCCACGACATTGTGCCAGGTCGTGTCGATGACGGCGGTCCCCTCTCGGTCCTTGTAGGCATAATTGGTCGCCAGGTTGATCCGGGCCATCCGGCTGTCTTCGTAGGTCTGGAGCCGGACGCTGCCGACGACCCCACGCAATTCGATTTTGTTGAGTTGTTCCATAAAGTCTTTCTTTTAAGATTTGGTCGCGGGAAAGCGGCCGCGCGGTCCGCATCCCGGCACAAAGGAACAACGCATCTGCGGATCCGGGAAGGACCGGACAGGCGCAGCGGCCAGATTTATACGAATCTTTGCGATTTTGATTTTTCTTTCCCTCCGGCGGCGGATTCGTCAGCGCACGGAAAGCACAATTTTATCAGTGCCGAAAGATCGGCGGCTGCAAAGAATCATCGGCAAGACAAAGATTCCGCAAAAATGCACGGCTCTTTGTTGCAAAGCCTTGGACGTTCCGCCCAAAGAAAGCATATTTGGAAAACTTCAAACGATGAGCAACCACACGCCTAACGAAGAAGGCGGCATCTGCCCGGAATGCGGCAAGAGCTTCTGGGGCCGCAAAGACAAACAGTTCTGCAGCATCTCCTGCAAGAACCGGTACCACAACCGGGTGGTCCAGGAGCGGCGCAGCTACCGCCTGGCCACCCTGTCCGCCCTTTCCCGCAACTACCAGATCCTGGACGCCCTGCTCAAAGACAAGCGCACCTCCGCCGATCTGGCAGAATTGGAAAAGGCCGGATTCGATCCGGCCTTCATCACAGGGCACCGGCGGGGAAGCCTCCGCCACGACGATTATGCTTGTTTCGACATCCGCTACTTCCGCTCCGACACCCGTATTTTCAACATCCGCCGCCTGCGGCTCAACGGACGGTGATCTGGCCCATTTCGAGGCCCCAGCAGCCGTCGGTGATGATGGGCACCTGCTTGCCGCGGGAATCCCTCACATAGAGCAGGTCCTCCACAAAGGTGTGGGTGTGTCCGCCGATCACCACGTCCAGCCAGCGGCTCTGCGGGACCAGCTTCTGGTCCTCGTCATAACCCATGTGGGACAGGAGGATGATCATGTCGCATTTCTCGACATCGTGCAGATAGTCCGCCCAGCGGTTGGTCTGCTCCACGGCGTCGAGCTGCTGCATACGCGAAGAGATTGTCCGGCTGACATTGGTGGACAGGTCGGCCTCGAGCCCGATGACCCCGATCTTGCGGTGCGCGCGCTCCAGGATGGCGTAAGGCTTGACATATTCGCCCAGCTCGAAGGGAGACAGGTCCACGTTGGCGCAGACGAACTTCGTCCCGTTCTTGATCATTTTCAGGCGCTCGGTGAGGTCCTCGATACCGTTGTCGAACTCGTGGTTGCCGAGCGCGACGCAATCGTAGCCCAGGGCGTCGATCATCGCCGGCTCCAGGCGGCCTTTCAACTCGGTGAAATACGAAGTCCCCTGCCCGAAATCGCCGGCGTGCAGGAGCAGGACCTTGTCCCGGCCGTAGACGGTGCGGATGGAATCCACGAACGCGGCCCGCTCGATCACGCCGCCCAGGCCCGCTTCGGCCCCGCCACGGACGGGCTCAAAATGGGAATGGGTGTCGTTGGTGTGGAGAATGACCAGCCGGGGCTGGCAGGCGCAGCAGACCATCAGGGCAGCTGCGAGGAGAATCAGAATACGCTTGCTCATTGCTCGTCCTCCTTCTGTTTCAAGGCCCGCCTGATGACCACGCGGCCGTCTTTGGAATAATCGATCTTCTTGCCGGTGGCGGCATAGCTGCGGGCATAAGGAAGCATCGCATCGATGATCAGTTCGTCGGTGATGATGAGTTCCTTGGCATTGCGGGCTACGGACAGGCCATCGCCGCCGTCCAGCAAGAAGTCGATCGTCGCCACGCCGTAGGTCTTCTCGGGATCGATGGGCTTGCCGCCCACCAGCAGGGTGTCGATCTTGTGGTCCGTGACTACGAACTTCACCCCGCCGAGCACCTGCACGCGCGATGCGGCGAACTGCTCGAACAAGTTCTGCAGATCGGCGCCCTTAAGAGCCACATAGCAGAGGTAGTTGCGGAACGGGAACATCGACACCAGGTCATCCATCAGGACATCCCCTTCGGGCAGGTCCACGCGGATGCCGCCGAAATTGGAGATCCCCACGTCCACCTTGCGTTTGGTCTTGCGGGCGGTCTCTTCCATCAGGTGGTCGATCAGCCAGTTGGAAAGTTCGCTTTCCGGCGCGTTGGCCGACATCTCGCGCGCCGAGACGGCGATCACCTCCTTGAGCCGGGCCATCTGCGGCTGCACCGCGATCATCTCCGCGGCGGCGGCATAGGTGGCGCTCCCCTTCGGGTAGGTCGTGCCGTTGGGCGCGTGGTAGAGGCTGTCATCCACGGTGCCGAGGGCCTGGACGACGTTATCGGCCGTGGGGACGCCGACCCCCGTCCGGTGGCCGTCCATCTTGTAGTGCTCCCAGGAGTACCGGTACTGGCAGGAGGCGGCGAGCAGCGCGCACGCCACCAAGATGATCAGTCTTGCTTTATCCATTTCCAGAGGTCTTTCCAGGTGGATTTCTTGCCGAACATCAGAATTCCGACCTTATAAATCTTGGCCGACACCCAGGCCATCAGCACGAAGGTGGCGATGAGCAGGGCGATGGACAGGAGGATCTCCCAGGTCGGAACACCGAAAGGCAGGCGGGAGATCATCACGATCGGCGAAGTGAACGGGATGATGGAACCCCAGAATGCGATCGAGCTGTCGGGCGCCTTGAAAGCGTAAAGCGCGATCATGTAGGCCAGCAGCAGCGGGATGGTCAGCGGCAGCTGGAGCTGCTGCGTGTCACCCTCGTTCTCCACGGCGGAGCCGATGGCGGCGAACATCGAAGCATACAGCAGGTAGCCGAAAACAAAGTACACCAGGAAGAGGCCGATGAGCTGGAGCCAGGGGACGCTGGCGAGCGTGCTCACGACCGTGCCCAGTTCGCTGTCGTTCGATAACTGCGCGGTCATGGCCTCGATCTGTTCGGCATCCATGCCGCCCATCGTGCTCACCATCTCGGTGGGGTTCGAGCCCATCAGCGAGTCGAAGCCGATCAGGGCGCCGGCCACGCTGATGATCGCCACGGACAGCACGATCCAGAGCAGGAACTGCGTCAGGGCCACCAGGGCGATGCCGATGATCTTGCCGAACATCAGCTCGGTCGCCTTGACCGAAGAGACGAGCACCTCCACCACGCGGCTGGACTTCTCCTCGATCACCGAGGACATCACCATGCCGCCGAAGAGCGTGATGAACATAAACAGGAAGATGCCCAGGATCATCGAGAGGATGGAATACACGCCGGCCTCGGAAATCTTCTCCTCGCCACTGTCGGAAACGGTGAAGGAGCGCAGGCGGACATTGGCCTTGACATCCTTGAGGATCTGGTCCAGGCCCTCGATGTTGTAGGAAGCGATGCGGTAGTCCTCCACGGCCCGGTTGATCCGGCCGTTGATGTTGTCCACCAGATCCATTCCGAAGGGTTTGGGCGAATAGAGGTCCGCGGGGACCGTCTTCTCGAGGGAATCCAGGGGCCCGACGGCGAGCACGCCGTCGAAACCGTAGGAGGCGAGGTTGGTCTTGACGCTGTCCAGCGGAATGCCGCTGAGCGGCTGGTAATGGATGGTCTCCGTGTCGGTCAGGTAGGGCAGCACGATGCCCGACTCATCCACCACGGCGATGGTCTTGGTCTTCTCCTTGGTGTTCATCATCGCCACCATGATGCCGATGGTCAGGCCGGCCACCAGGATGGGGACAAGGAGCGTGGTCCAGATGAAACTCTTCTTCTTGACCTTGTTGAGGTATTCGCGGCTGATGACGATGCCTGTCGTTTTCCAATTCATAGCCTATTCCTCCCCTTCCGTTACGAGTTTGATGAAAATGTCGTTCATACGCGGCATCAGCTCCTTGTAGGAATTGATCTGCACGCCGTCCTTCTCCAGGAAGGTCCGCAGGGTCGAGGCGCCGTCGGTTTCGCGCGGGAGGACCTCCGTGTGGCGGCCCGAGGCGTCGGTCCAGACGAGTTCGACATTGTTGTTGCCATACTGGCGGCGGATCTCATTCACCCCGCCGGTGATCACCAGGCGGGCCTTGTTGATGAGGGCGATGTCGTCGCAGAGTTCCTCCACGGACTCCATGTTGTGCGTGGACAGGATGATCGTGGCCCCCTCGTCCTTCAGGCGAAGGATTTCCTGGCGGATGAGCTCGGCGTTGACCGGATCGAAGCCGGAGAAAGGTTCGTCGAGGATCATCAGCGAGGGCTTGTGGACCACGGTGGTGATGAACTGGAGTTTCTGGGCCATGCCCTTGGAGAGCTCCTCAACCTTCTTGTCCCACCAATCCTGGATACCGAAGCGGACGAACCAGGATTTGAGTTCCCGCGTGGCCTCGGCGGAAGTCATTCCCTTGAGCCGGGCCAGGTACATCGCCTGGTCGCCGACCTTCATCTTGCGGTACAGGCCGCGCTCTTCGGGCATATAGCCAATCCGGGCGACGTCGTCCTGGGTGATGGGGCGGCCCTTGAACCAGACTTCCCCGCCTGTGGGGATGGTGATGCGGTTGATAATGCGGATCAATGTCGTCTTGCCGGCCCCATTGGGGCCCAGCAATCCGAAGATCCGGCCCTCCGGAATCTCGAGGCTGACGTGGTCCAGGGCCACTTTCTGCCCGAAATTCTTGCAAACGCTCTTACATTCGATGATAGCCATATTCGATTTATTTGGCAGCCATTACGACGACCGAGCACGGCGGCAGGGTCACTTCCAGACCGGCCTTGGTGATCTTGTAGTCCTTGAAGGCGGCCGGCTTGACCACGTCGGGCTTGTCGAAATCATTGTAGTCGTGCACGTCCTTGGAGTTCAGCACGCGGGCGGAGCCGATGCTCTTGATGCCGGCGCCGTCGAAAGTGACCAGGACCTTCTTGGAGGCCTTGAGGTCGGTGTTGACCAGGCAGATGTTCATCTGCCCGTCCTTGCGGGACACGGTGGCGTCCACCTCAGGCACGGACAGTTTGCGGTCGGTCTTGATGTGGGCGGTCATCACCTCGGAGTCCACGAACTCGGCGTTCTGGTGGACGTTGTACATCTCGAAGACGTGGTAGGTCGGGGTGAGGACCATCTGAGTCTCGTTGGTCAGGATCATCGACTGGAGCACGTTGACCACCTGGGCGATGTTGGCCATCTTCAGGCGGCGGGTGTACTTGTGGAAGATGTCGAAGTTGAGGGCGGCCACGATGGCATCGCGCATCGTGTTCTGCTGATACAGGTGGCCCGGGTTGGTGCCCGGCTCCACGTCGTACCAGGTGCCCCACTCGTCGAGCAGCAGCGCCACGCGGCCGCTCGGGTCGAGTTCGTCCATAATCTCGATGTGCTTCTTGAGCACGTCCTCGACCTCGATGGTCTTGGCAAGGAACCAGTAGTAGTCCTTGTCCGTGAACTTGGTGGCGGAACCCTTGCTGCCGTTCCAGCCCGTAACGGTATAGTAGTGCAGGGAGATGCCGTTCATCCCCTTGCCCACGAGGTTCTTCATCAGCACGCGGGTCCAGTTGTAGTCGTAGTCAGAGGCGCCGCTCGCGATCTTGTAGAGGCGGTTGCCCGCGAAGTTGCGCAGGTAGGTGCCGTAACGGCGGAAGAGGTCGCTGTAGTACTCCGGCGTCATGTTGCCGCCGCAGCCCCAGGCCTCGTTGCCGATGCCGAAATACTTGACCTTCCAGGGCTCCTCCCGGCCGTTGGCGCGGCGCAGGTCGGCCATCGGGGTCTTGGCGTCGGAGGTCATATACTCGACCCACTTGGCCATCTCCTCGACGCTGCCGCTGCCCACGTTGCCGCTGATGTAGGGCTGGATGCCGAGCAATTCGCAGAGGTTGAGGAACTCGTGGGTGCCGAAGCTATTGTCCTCGAGGGTACCGCCCCAGGAGTTATTGGTCATATAGCCGCGCTTCTCCTGCGGGCCGATGCCGTCCATCCAGTGGTAGTCGTCGGCGAAGCAGCCGCCCGGCCAGCGCATCACGGGGACCTTGAGCGCCTTCAGCGCATCGAAGACGTCCTTGCGGTAGCCTTCCACATTGGGCACGGAGGAATCCTTGCCCACCCAGAGGCCGCCGTAGATGCAGCGTCCGAGGTGCTCGGAGAACTGGCCGTAGATTTCGGCCGGAATGGTGACGCCGGTGGCGGCGTCGTGTACGCGGACGGTGGCATCCTGCGCGAAGAGGGATGCCGTGGCGAGCAGGCAGGCGCTTGCCAGAAGGGTGATCAATTTCTTCATATCTGTACAGAATTGTAATTGCATAATTACAAATGTACGAAGTTTTTTGCGTAAATTTGTGCTGCGATGGCCAAGAGTTCTGTCAATATTGATGCACAATGTGCTAAAATCATCTCCGAAGTGCGCGCAGGCCGCTTCTGTCCCGTCTATTTGCTGATGGGCGACGAGCCGTACTACCCCGAGATGGTCTTTGACGAAATCCTGCAGCACTGCATTCCCGAAGAGGAAAAAGATTTCAACGAGACCGTCTGCTACGGCGGCGAGGTCACGGCCGCGCAGGTGGTCACGGCTGCGCGGCGCTTCCCGATGATGGCGGAGCGCCAGCTGGTCGTGGTCAAGGAGGCCCAGCAGATGAAGGGCATCGAGGACCTGGCGTCCTATTGCCACGAACCCCTGGACAGCACCGTGCTCGTGATCCTGATGCACAAGGCCTCGGCCGACAAGCGCAAAGGCTTCTACAAGGCCGTCCAGAAGATCGGCACCATCGTGGATTCCCCCGCCCTGCGGGACTACCAGGTCCCCGAGTGGATCCGGTCCTATTTCGCCTCGCGCGGCCTGCAGATCGATCCGCCGGCGGCGGCGCTGCTCGCGGAATCCGCCGGGGTCGAGCTCACGACGATCGTCGTGGAGACGGACAAGTTGACCAAGGCCCTGCCGGAAGGGGCCACGCGCGTGACTGTGCAGGACATCGAGCGCAATGTCGGCATCTCGCGGCAGTTCAGCATTTTCGAGCTCACCCGGGAGCTCTCCTACAAGAACGCCACCAAGGCCCTCAAGATCGCCGCCCACCTGGGGAATGCGGCCCGTTTCGCCATGCCCATGGCCGTGAGCGCGCTCTATACCTATTACAATCGCATCCTCAAATACGGCGCCCTGCTCGCCGGCGGGGGCTACCCTTCCCCGGAGGACAAGGCCAGGGCCCTCGCGGGGGTCAATCCCTATTTCTACAAGGAATATGATGCGGCGGTGCGCAACTATCCCGTCAAGAAGGCCATGGCCGCCATCTCGCTGCTCTGCGAGTACGACTATCTCGGCAAAGGCGGCGACGGCACCACCCTCGTCTCCGACGGAGAACTCCTCGTCGAACTCACTGCCAAACTCCTGAATCTGTAGACAAAAAGGCCGTGAATCCCTGGCATTGACAATGATTCACCTGTAGCCTTCCCTAAAAGGGGACGCTTACAGTTGAAGGAGGCGTGGGGTTCCTTTCCTACCTCTGGTACTTCTTGGGCAGGAGGGTCGTCGAGGTCCCGGTCGGCAGTGGTCGGAAGCGGTCCGCCGAACGGATAGTAGTCATCGGTCTCCAGGACCGTCCCGGCGTCGACCACGATTGTTTCATTACTTTCCGTACAAGTCAAGGTCATCGATAAATCTGGTACCTATTACTGGTTTTAAGCCATCCCAGAGTCTATGAAGCTCGTATGCTATACTATCTTCATCTTTCCAAGGAAGTTGTTTGAGTTCTCCTGTTTTTTGTTTTATGAGATAGAGTGGCTTAAGATCAAGATCACTTTTAGAATCATCATAGGGTACAATATCCCATTTTTCGGAAGAAGCATGATGAAATAGATATCCTCTTGGGGAAAGCACAAGTGTGTCCCCCTGTTCTTTCCATAAACCACCAATAGACATAGTTGTTCCTTGGTAACAATAAACCGCAGTATAAGTTTGTTCACTGTTATTATGTAAGACAAGCATTCTCTCTTCGTGAAAAGGTCCGAATTCTTTCCATGTATAATAGATAGACGATCGCCGAAAGAGATGTCCCTGTCCATATAAAGATATGGATACAATAATCAACAATAAGTTGAGAAATACTTTTTTCATATAGTCAATATCTATAGGTTTTTCCATTTATTCGAAATGCCATCTTATATTGTTTTGCTATCTTTTCGGGGCCTTGTGCCATAATTGATTGTTTGCTGAAAGGATTTCTTTCAGGCAAAGAATCATACGCTTCAATGCCTTTAATAGCCTCCCTTGAAAAGTAACCCCCGTTAAAATGAGCTTGTCTGTGGAAAGCCTCATATTCATCTTCTATATCATAAAGATAACCTGCCCCATAAGTGAGTCCACTACTAAACTCTCCTATCTCAAATTGATATCCGTGCTTAAGTTCATGAGCAACCAACCCAGGGATGCCGTCAAAAGGAACAACCATATCGAACAAATTAGTATCGAAGTTAAACAAGGTACCTATCGAAATGGTAAAAGGCCGCCCCGGAGGGCGGCCCTGGATGGGAAGGTTTAATTCTCGAATTTCTTTTCCTTGACGCGGGTTAGCTTTTCCTTCATTGCGTCCACGGCCTCCGTGACCGCATTCTCGAAGGTGTCGGCTTCGCGCTCGATGATGAGCTCTTCACCCGGAACGTGAATCTGGATCTTAGCCAGCTTGCCTTGTTTGAGATGGTCTTCGAGCGCCACCTCGACCTCCTCGGTCAGGCCTTCGCAGAAGCGGGCCAGGCGGGAGGCTTTCTTTTCGACGAAGGCGGCGAGCTGCTCGCCGGCTTCGAACTTCAGGGCCTTGAGTTTAATCTCCATGGTTACCGTCGTTTTTTGCCCTTGGATGGGCGGAGTTATACACATTTTGCAGCCGCTCGATGGAATTGTGCGTGTAGACCTGGGTTGCCGCCAGGGAGCTGTGGCCCAGCATTTCCTTGATGGAATTGAGGTCCGCTCCCCCGTCCAGCAGTTCCGTCGCCAGCGTGTGGCGCAGGACGTGCGGGGACTTCCTGCCGCTGATGCCGGAGACGCCGCCGAGGGCCTCCTTGACCGCCCGGTCCACGTAGACCGGGTAGAGACGTCCGCCTTTGGGGGTCTGGAGCAGCGGGGCTTCCGGGGTCTTGTCCGCGTATTTCAAAGAGTCAACCGATTGTAAATATAACAAAATTTCGTCACAAAGTGAAGGGAGGAGCGGAATTTCGCGAATTTTGTCGCCCTTTCCCAGGACGCGCAAGGTGTGGCGGGACCAGTCGACGGAGTTCCGGTTGAGGCCGATGAGTTCGGAGCGGCGGAGGCCGGTGCCGTAGAGCAGGCCGAGGATCATGCGGCGGAGCTGATCTTCGTAGCGGCCGTATTCGAGCACGCCTTTGGTCTGCTCGAAATAAGCCTGCATGGCATCCTCGCGATAGAAGGCCGGCAGGCGTTTCTCCTGTTTGGGGCGCGAGACGAGGCGCACCGGATTGCTCTCCAGGGCGCCCTGCTTGATCAGGAACTTGCAGAAGCCGCTCAGCACGCTCAGATGAAGATTCACCGTCCGCGCACTCTCCTTCCGCTCATCCATCAAATACACCTCATACCGCCGCACATCCTGAACCGACAACACCTCGCTCCACGGATAACTGCCCCCGGAAACGTCCGTCGGTTCAGCACCAGACGGAGCCTCAGCAAGGCTCTGCCCGGCAGAACCGTGGCCGCCCGTGGTCTCGTGAACGGGAGGGGCCCAACCGTCAGGTTGGGAGGGATGAGCGCGGAGCGCGAAGTTCTGCCGGGCAGAGGCCTTGCTGGGCTCCACACTATCTGAGCAGAAACAAAGGTATTCTTCGAGGACGCTGCGATAGATCTCGCAAGTACGCGGAGAATAACGCCGGACGCCCGAAAGATATTCAATGTAGCGATCGATCATGGGAGTGGCGATTAGACTTCGTGCAGGCCCAGCTCGGGCGCGTGAAGACGCATGAAGGCGTCGGCCTCGGCGAAATTATTGCCGATCACCCCATCCAGGATCGCCTCCTTCACCATCTCCTTGATCACCCCGATCTCCCGGCAAGGCGGAATTCCATACACCGCCATCACATACTCCCCGTCGATCGGATTCTTGAAATTGCGGATCGCATCCTTCGCCTCCACCTCCACCAACTTCCGCCGCACCAACTCGAAATTCCCCCGGATCCGCGCCACCTTCGCCTCATTCTTGGAGGTGATGTCGGCATTGCAGAGCAGCATCAGATCGTCGATATCGTCCCCAGCATCGAAAAGCAGCCGGCGCACCGCGGAATCCGTCACCTCCTCGTCCACCAGCGCGATGGGCCGCAGATGCAGCCGCACCAGCTTCTGGACATATTTCATCTCATCCAGCGGCAGCCGCAGCCGGTCGAAAATCTTCGGGACCATCCGCGCCCCAATCACCTCGTGCCCGTGGAAAGTCCAGCCCAGCGCCGCATCATAACGCTTGCTGGCGGGTTTGCCAATATCATGCAGCAACGCCGCCCACCGAAGATAGAGTTTATCCGAAACTTCGGCTACATTCGTGAGGACTGCGAGGGAGTGGGCGAAGTTGTCTTTGTGGCCGCGGCCATCCACCGTCTCGACCCCCTTGAGCGCCAACAACTCCGGCAACACATAAGCCAGCAACCCCGCCTCGTCCATCAAGCGGAACGCCATCGCGGGACGGCCCGAAGCGAGCATCTTGTTCAGCTCCTCGGCGATACGCTCACACGAAAGAATCTCCAGCCGCCCGGCGAGACGGCGCATCGAATCCATCGACTCGGGCACGATGCGGAAACTCTGTTCGGCCGTGGAGAGCTTGGTGGCGAAACGCACGGCGCGCAACATCCGGAGCGGATCGTCGGAATAGGTCGTATCCGGATCAAGCGGCGTGCGGATGATGCCGGCGTCCAGATCCCGGATGCCCCCGAAAGGATCCACCAGCGCCCCGAAATCCTCCCGGTTCAGGGAGAACGCCATCGCGTTGATGGTGAAATCCCGGCGCTTCTGGTCATCCTCGAGGGTGCCGTTCTCCACGATCGGCTTGCGCGACTCGCGGCGGTAGGACTCGCGGCGCGCACCCACGAACTCCACCTCGTCGCCGCGGTAATGGAGCATCGCCGTCCCGAAATTCTTGAAATAGGAGACGAACTGGCCGGTCCGCTCCCCCACCGCCCAGGCGAAATCGATGCCGCTCCCCTCCACGACGATGTCGATATCGTCGGTAGGACGGCCCAGGAAACAGTCGCGCACATAGCCGCCGATCACGAAGGCGCGGACGCCCTTCTCGGCTGCTATCTCGCTGACGATCCGGAAGATGGGTCGTGAGAGGAACTGATCGGTTATCGTGGACATACCATTTCTTCATAGCCGGGGAAACGCTCGCAGGGCACGAAACGCTCCCCTTCCAGCCTGTAAAGATACGTCATTTTTCCATTTGTCACGGCGAGGAAGCGCACGCTCAGCACGGAATTGTAGCGCATCGCCTGCTCCAGCACGGCGGGAGAGAGCGCCACTTCGGGACGCTTGCACTCCACCACGAGCAGCGGCGCGGCGTTCCGGTCATAGACCAGGATGTCGGCCCGGTACGGCTTGGCGCCGAATCGGAAAGAGACCTCGCTGCGCATCAGGTGCTCCGGGACGCCGAACGTGTCCCGGAGTTCCCGGATAAACCACTGCCGCACCCGTTCCTCGGGTGTGGCAGCGACTTCTCGTTTGCGGAGCGGGTCCCAGATCAGCTCCATCGCAAACTATTTCTTGCAGCGCACGGCCGCTTCCTCGATGGGGAAAGCCGCCTTGTAGTTCTCGAGGTAAGCCTCGAAACCGGCGACATCCTCCGGGACGGGTGCGATCTCGGTCCCCGTGTTGCCGGCGAAGACGATCTTGTCCAGGTAGTCCGGAAGGCTCATCTTCCCGCCGTTGTTCACGAGGTAGGAGGCCAGCAGGGCGATGCCCCAGGCGCCGCCCTCACCCGCCGTCTCCATCACGGAAATCGGCGAATTCAGCGCGGCGGCCAGGATACGCTGTCCCACCACGGGCGTCTTGAACAGGCCGCCGTGGCCGGTGATGCGGTCCACCTGCACGTTCTCCTCGCGGAACAGCACATCGTTGCCGATCTTCAGCACCACGAGCGAGCCGTAGAGCTGCGCGCGCATGAAATTCGCGAGCGTGAAGTTGTCGGAAGCGCTCCGGACGAACAGCGGACGTCCCTCCGCGAAACCGGTGACCGGTTCGCCGGAGACGTAGTTGAAAGCCACCAGGCCGCCGCAGTCGGGGTCCCCCTCCAAGGCGTGGGTGTACAGTTTGCGATAGATGTCGTGCTTGTCGTCGACCGGGCCCAGCAACTGCTGGTACTCCCGGATCATCTTCACCCAGGCGTTCAATTCGGACGTGCAGTTGTTGCAATGCACCATCGCGACGAGGTTCCCGTCGGGCGTGGTGACGATGTCGATCATCTCGTTGGGCTTGGACAGTTCTTTCTCCAGGACGATCATCGAGAAGGAGGAAGTGCCGGCCGAGACATTGCCCGTACGGGGCTTGACGGCATTCGTCGCCACCATCCCGGTCCCGGCGTCGCCTTCCGGCGGACACATCGGGACACCGGGCTGCAGGTGGCCCGAGATGTCCAGGCGCTTGGCGCCGGTCTCGCTGAGGAAACCGGCATTCTCGCCGGCCTTCAGGACCTTGGGCAGGATGTTGTGCAACTTCCAACGGAAACGCTCCGGAGCCACGAGAGATTCGAACTTCTCCACCATGTCGGCGCGATAAGTGCCGGTCTCGGGATCCACGGGCAGCATTCCGGAAGCATCGCCCACGCCAAGCACCTTCTCTCCGGAGAGTTTCCAGTGGATGTAGCCGGCGAGGGTGGTCAGGTAGCCGATGTCGTGCACGTGCGTCTCCTTATTCAGGATGGCCTGGTAGAGGTGGGAGATGCTCCAGCGGAGCGGGATGTTGTAGACGAAGAGTTCCGACAGGGCTGCGGCCGCGGGACCGGTGTTGGTGTTGCGCCAGGTGCGGAACGGGACCAGCAGGTGTCCTTCCTTGTTGAAGGGCATATAGCCGTGCATCATCGCGCTGATGCCGATGGAGGCGAGGTGCTCGATCTCCACGTCGTAGCGCTTGCGCACGTCGGCGCGCAGGTCGGCATAGCAGTTCTGCAAGCCGAACCAGATCACCTCCTTGCTGTAGGTCCACAGGCCGTTCACGAGCTGGTTTTCCCATTCGTGGCTACCCTGGGCGATGGGGACGTTGTCCTCGTCCACCAGCACCGCCTTGATGCGGGTGGAGCCGAACTCGATGCCGAGGACGGCCTGTCCGGATTCGATGGTTTTCCTCGCGTCCATACTACTTGAGCGCCTTGTTCAGCATATAGTAGACCTCGTTCATCCGGAGTTCTTTCTTGAACGCGGGGATGGTGGTCCCCTTGTGGATGTGGACGAACTCGATGCCGGTCATCTCGGCGAAATCATCCCAGTAATCGGCGGTGATGTCGTAGCTGAAAGCGGAGTGGTGCGTGCCGCCGGCGAGGATCCAGGCGCCTGCGCCTACCTCGAAGGTCGGCTGCGGGACCCAGAGGGCCGAGGCGACGGGGAGCTTGGGCATCGGCTTGGGCTCGATGCACTCCACGTCCTGCGCAATCAGGCGGAAACGGTTCCCGAGGTCCACCACGGTGGCCTTGATGCCGGGGCCGGTCTTGGAGGTGAAGACCAGGCGGGCGGTCTGCTGCTTGCGGATGCCGATGCCGAGGAAATGCACCTCGAGTTTGGGACGGTCGCTCGCAATCATCGGGCAGATCTCCAGCATGTGGCTCTGCAGGCAGGAGGAACGGTCACCCGCGAAATTGAGGGTGTAGTCCTCCAGGAAGGAGCAGCCGGTCGGCAGGCCCTGGCTCATCACCCAGAGGGTGCGGACCAGGCAGGCGGTCTTCCAGTCGCCCTCGGCGCCGAAGCCGTAGCCTTCTTCCATCAGGCGCTGGGAGGCCAGGCCCGGGATCTGGTCGAAGCCGCAGAAGTCCGGGGCGTCGATGTCGGCGTCGCCCAGGTCGTCGAAGTTGGTGGTGAAAGCCGTGGCACCCTCGTCCGCGAGGACGCGGCGCAGGGCGATCTCCGCCTTGGCGGAGTTGCGGACCTTCTCCCAGTACACTTCCTCGCCGGACTCGTCGATCTTGATGGTATAGAGCTTTTTATACTCTTCCACGAGGGCGTCGGTCTCGGCGTCGGTCACCTTCTTGTAGTACTCCATCAGCGAGGAGACCGGGTAGTAGTCCACGTGATAGCCGAGGCGCTGCTCGAACTCCACGCGGTCACCGTCGGTCACGGCGACGTTGTTCATGTTCATGCCGAACATCAGGCAGCGGACATTCTTGGCGTCGGCCACACCGGCGGCCACGCGGGCCCATACGGCGATCTTCTGCTGGGCCTCGGGGCTCTTCCAGTAGCCGACGACGACCTTGCGCGGCACGCGCATCCGGGTGCAGATGTGGCCGAACTCGATGTCGCCGTGGGCGCTCTGGTTGAGGTTCATGAAGTCCATGTCGATCTTGTCCCAGGGGATCTCGGCGTTATACTGGGTGTGGAAATGGAGAAGCGGTTTCTCCAGGGCCTGGAGACCCTTGATCCACATCTTGGCCGGAGAGAAAGTGTGCATCCAGGTGATGATGCCCACGCACTTGGGATCGTTGTTCGCAGCCTTCATCACGTCCTCGACTTCGCGGCTGCTGTTGGCCGTGCCCTTATAGACGATCTTGACGGGGATGTTGCCGGAGGCGTTGAGGCCTTCGACCATCTCTTTGGAGTGTCCGTCCACGGCGACCACGGCGTCACCTCCATAAAGGAGCTGGGCACCGGTCACCCACCATAATTCACAATTTTCAAATGCCATAGCGGTATGGTTTTAATGTTATTCTTTGGTCTTTTTCACGCGTACTTTCTTCACGCGCTCTTTCTTCACGCGCTCTCTTTTCGCTTTGCGCTCTTTCTTCGCCGGTTTCTCCAGCTTTTCCGGGGTCTCCTGTCCATAGTAGGCATTGGGGCCGTGCTTGCGGCTGTAGTGCTTGCGGATGAGGTTCAGGTTCATCGTGGGCGCCTGCGGGATTAGTTCCCCGTAGCCGAGGGTCTTCAGCGACAGGTTGATGCCCACGGACAGGAAGGCCATCTTCGCGACCTCCTCCAGCACGACTGCGTTGTGGACGGCGTTGTCCGCATCCGTTCCCCAGACGAAGGGGCCGTGGTTCTTGACCAGGACGGCGGGCGTGCCGGCGGGGTCGATCTTGCTGACGGTGAAGCGCTCCACGATCACGTTGCCGGTCTCCGTCTCATATTCACCGAAGACCTCCTTGCGCTTCATGTCGCGCGTGCAGGGGATGTTCTCGAAGAAGTAATCGGAGTGGGTAGTGCCGATGTTGGGGATGTCCCGGCCGGCCTGGGCCCAGGCGGTGGCGAAGGTGGAATGCGTGTGCACCACGCCGCCGATTGCGGGGAATGCTTTGTACAGGACCAGGTGGGTGGGCGTGTCGGAAGAGGGCTTGAAGCTGCCCTCCACGACCTTGCCGTCCAGGTCCACGACGACCATGTCCTCGGGCTTCATCGTGTCATAACTGACGCCCGAGGGCTTGATGACCACCAGGCCGCTCTCCCGGTCGATGGCGCTCACATTGCCCCAGGTGAAGAGCACGAGGCCGTGGCGCACGAGGTCGAGGTTGGCCTGGCAGACTTTCTCTTTCAATGATTCAAGCATAGACTACCAGAAATAAATGTAGAATGCGACCGTGAAGGCCAGGATGATGCAGGTATGGATGATGTCCCAGGTACCCCAGGAGGCGCGGGTGGCGGCTTTCTGCTCGGGCGTGGCCGTGCCGAAGCACAGACCCCGGACCTGCTCTTCGTCCGGCTTCGGGGTGAGCAGGGTCACCACGATGGCCAGCACCACGCAGAAGAGGAACATCCAGACGCAGAACGCATAGACGTTCAGCTCGTTGAAGATGAAAGTGAAGATGTTGTGCGACTCGGGGTTGATGATCATCGTGATCAAGCGCGTGAAGCCGAGCACCAGACCCACGATGAGGGTCCACATACCGGCCTTGGGCGAGGTCTTCTTCCAGCAGACGCCGAGCAGGAACACCGCGGCGATGGCCGGGGCCAGCAGGCTCTGCACGCTCTGGATGTAGTTGTACAGGCTCTTGCCCATGCGCTGGATGACGAAGATCCACAGCACGCCCAGCACGACCACCACGACGGTGGCGATACGGCCGATGAGCACGAGTTTCTTCTCCTCGGTATCCGGGTGCTTGCGCTTGTAGATATCGATGGTGTAGAGCATGGCGGAGGAGTTGTACAGTGAGGCCAGGGAGCTCATCAGGGCAGCGAGGATACCGCAGATCACCACGCCCTTGAGGCCGACCGGCAGCAGGGTGTTGACCAGCATCGGGAAGGCGATGTCCGGGTTGGCGACGGTCCCGTCGGCCTGCACGCCGAGGGCGGCGGCGAGGGTCTGTCCGATGGCGGATTCAGGGTGCTTGGTGAGCGCGAAAGCGATCATGCCCGGGATGAGGAACAGGAACACCGGGAGGAGCTTGAGGTAGGCGCCGAAGATGGTACCCCGGCGGGACTCCTTCTGGTTCTTGCCGGAGAGCACGCGCTGGACGATGAACTGGTCGGTGCACCAGTACCAGAAGCCGATGATGGCGGAGCCGAAGAGGGCGCCGTACCACGGGAACTCCTTGTCCTGGCCGCTGCGCATCAGGTCGGTCATGTTATCGCCGAGGTCGTTGACCGGCTGGGCGCGGCAGATATCCATCATCGCGTTCCAGCCGCCCAGTTCGCGGAGGCCGAGCCAGAGGATGACCAGCGAGCCGAGCAGCAGGATGGGCGTCTGCAGGACCGAGGTCTTGAGCACCGACTCCATACCGCCGATGACGGTGTAGATGGCGGTGATGATCACCAGGGCCAGGGCGGCCACCCAGAAGTTGATGCCCAGCAGGGTGTTCAGCGCGAGGCCGCCTGCCAGGACGGTCACGGAGACCTTGGTGAGCACGTAACTGGCCAGGGACAGCCAGGTCAGGATGCCGCGGCTCTCCTTGTTGTAGCGCTTCTCGAGGAACTCGGGCATCGTATAGACCATGCTGCGCTCGTAGAACGGCACGAAGACCCAGCCGAGGATGAGGATCATCCAGCCCTGGATCTCCCAGTGGGCCTGGGCCATGCCGGCGGAGGCGCCGGTGCCCGCGAGGCCGATGAGGTGTTCGGAGCCGATGTTGGATGCGAAGATGGAAGCGCCGATGGCGATCCAGGTCGCCGTGCGGCCGCTCAGGAAATAATCGCCGGAAGTCTCTTTCTTCTTGCGGGAGACATCCCAGCAGATCCAGACCATCGCGAGGAAGAACAGACCGATGACGATCCAGTCCCAGGACGCGAGGGAGATGCGGTTCAGGTCCGCAGCCTGTAAAGGCAGGAATCTAAGCATATACACGTAGTTTTAGGATTATTTCACGCTGAAAGCGAAGATGCAGTGGCTGTGGTAGGTCTCGCCGGGACGCAGCACGACCGAGGGCCACTCGGGCTTGTTGGGGCTGTCGGGATAGTGCTGGGTCTCCAGGCAGATGCCGGTGCGCTGGTTGTACACCATTCCGTATTTGCCGGTCACCGTGCCGTCGAGGAAGTTGCCGGTGTAGACCTGAATGCCGGGCTCGTCGGTATAGACCTTGAGGTCGATGCCGGTCTCCTCGCAATAGACCTCCGCGGCCACCACGTCGAGGCTGCCGCCGGTGTCCAGGACCCAGTTGTGGTCATAGCCGTTGCCGTTCTTGAGCTGCACGAAGTCGAACTCGGTGATGTGGTCGCCGATCTTGTGGGGCGTGGTGAAGTCCATCGGGGTGCCGGCCACGGGCAGAATCTCGCCGGTGGTCATATAGGTCGAATCCACCGGGGTATACTGCGAGGCGTTGATGTATAGGATATCGTCGCAGATGCTGTGCTCCGCGGGATTGCCGGCGAGGTTGAAATAGGAGTGGTTGGTCATATTGATGATCGTCGGGGCCGTGGATACGGCCTCATAGGCGATATCGATCCGGTTGTCGTCGGTCAGGGTGTAGGTGACGAAGGCGGTGACGGCGCCCGGGAAGTTATTGTCTCCGTCCGGGGAGTCCATCCGCAGTTTGATATGGCGGGCGTCTGCCTCCACGACCTTGTAGGGCTGGTACTGCCAGCCGGTCGGACCGCCGTGCAGGCAGTGGCCGAAATTGTTCTTCGGCAGGTCATAGGTCACGCCGTCCAGGGTAAAGCGGCCCTGGTTGATGCGGTTGGCATAACGGCCGATCGCGGCGCCGAAGTCGGACTGGTTGTTCTCGGGATAGTAATCCTCGACCTTATCGAAACCCAGTACCACGTCGCGGGCGATGCCGTCGCGGCCCGGAACGACGATGGAGGTGATGCGGCCGCCGTAGTTGGTGACGGTCACTTCCATTCCGGATTTATTGGTCAATTTGAAGAAACGGTCACCCTGTTCCTTGTAACAGGAAGCGGCCAGCACGGCGCAAAGCGCCAGCAGAATAAGTTTTAGAGTTTTCATATCGTGTAAAGATAGCATTTTCTCCCGAATCCATCAAATATTTGTATCGGCAGGGCGGGATTCATCACAAACGGACCTTCTGCGCAGCGCCGTCATAAGCGACTTCCCGCACCTTCCCGTCGGGGGTGACCACACGGAAACGGCGGACGGCGAGCATCCCCGGGAACGATCCCCGGCGTGCGGCGATCGTAAGCGTGCCGCCCCGGAGGCTGAATTCGATCTCGGAGCAGGCGCCCTGCTCATAGGCATAGGTATCGCCCTCATCCTCATACAGAACGAAGCGGCCGTCCGCACCCGGGAAGACGCGGATTTCCAGGTCGTCCCAGGGCTTTTCGGAAGTGTATTGCACGTCCGGGCCGATGGGAATGATAGCGCCGGCGCGGGCGTAGAGCGGCACGGTGTCGAGGTGCGTCGGGCGCGTGATCGTCTGGCCGCCTTTCAGACGCTCGCCCGTCCAGAAGTCATACCAGTTGCAGCCCTGCGGGAGATAGACTTCCGTGCTGCGTTCGGGGCTGAAGTCCACCGGCGTGGTGTCGAAGGTCGTGCGCTCCGGGGTGTACTGGGCGTGCAGGACGGGGGCGACCAGCAGCGAACGTCCGAAGAGGAACTCGTCCCCGCGCTCCC